>NZ_AUIS01000006.1 GCF_000423825.1 Thermithiobacillus tepidarius DSM 3134 | reverse complement strand
GGAAGCCCCCCTCAAGATGAGACCTCCCGAGCCTGGAAGGCTCCTGAAGGCCCGTGGAAGACCACCACGTTGATAGGCGGGATGTGGAAGTCCAGTAATGGATGCAGCTAACCCGTACTAATCGGCCGTGCGGCTTGACCATATAACGCCAAAATGGCTTTGGGTCGGGCGCAGCAGCAAACTTGTGCGCTACTCTTCCTGTTTTGTTTTTGCCTGGCGGCCATAGCGTTGTGGACCCACCCGATCCCATCTCGAACTCGGTCGTGAAACGCAACCGCGCCGATGATAGTGGGGGGTCTCCCCCCGTGAAAGTAGGTCACTGCCAGGCACCCAATCACCCCCACAAACCCCCAGGCCCACGCCCGGGGGTTTGTTTTTTGTGCTTGCGCATTTATAATTGCGTCATCTTAAAAAGTGGGCCTTGCGCCCGCTTTTTTGTTTCAGTCTTTGTTGAGTCCAGGAGAGAGCCTGATATGGCCGAAGCAACACCTCACGCGGATCTGGATGGGCTGTTCCGGTCCACCGTGGAAAGCCTGGGGTATGAGCTGGTGGATGTGGAGTTCGTGCGGGCGGGTCGTCAACCTTTGCTGCGCCTCTACATCGACGCGCCTGAGGGGGTGACGGTGGACGACTGTGCCCTGGTCAGCCGCCAGGTGAGCGCCCTCTTGGATGTGGAGGACGTGATCCCCGGCGCATATCGCCTGGAGGTGTCCAGCCCCGGGCTGGACCGGCCCCTGAAACGGCGCGAGGACTTCGTCCGCTTTGCGGGCCATAAGGTGAATCTGCGCCTGCATCAGCCGATGGATGGCCAGCGCCGCTTCGTTGGCGAGCTCGTCGGTGTGGAGGGGGATGCGGTGTTGCTGCGCGTGGATGATGACGTGAAACGCTTTCAATTTACGGATATCGCAAAAACTCGGCTGGTGCCGGAGTTCTAAATCTAAGTCCGGTCTGGACAGGAGCGTGGAATGAGTCGGGAAATTCTATTTGTGGCCGATGCGGTTGCCCGGGAGAAAGGGGTCGACAAGGAGGTGATCTTCCAGGCGCTGGAAGCGGCCTTGGTGTCCGCCTCTAAAAAGAAGTATGGGCAGGAGCTGAACATCCAGGTCAGCATCGATCGGAAAACAGGCGAATATCGTACCGTTCGCATCTGGGAGGTGCTGCCGGATGACGTGCCCTTGAGCCACGAAGACACGCAGATGCATCTGAAGGACGCACTGGCTCGGCAACCCGACGCACAGGTCGGCGGCACCGTGGAGGAGGTCCTGCCGGCCGTGGATTTCGGCCGCATCGCGGCGCAGACGGCCAAGCAGGTCATCGTGCAGAAGGTGCGCGAGGCCGAGCGGGATCAGATCGTCGCCGACTATGCCCTGCGCCGGGGTGATTTCATCAGCGGCGTGGTCAAGCGCATGGAGCGCGGCAACGCCATCATGGATCTGGGCCGGGCCGAGGCGCTGCTGCCCAAGGAGGACATGATCCCTCGCGAATCCGTGCGGCCGGGCGATCGGGTGCGGGCCTATCTGAAGGACGTACGGCGGGTGCCGCGCGGCCCGCAGCTCTTTCTGTCGCGCACGGCGCCGGAATTCCTGATCAAACTCTTTACCCTGGAAGTCCCCGAAATCGCCAATGGTCTGATCGAGATCAAGGGCGCGGCACGGGATCCGGGGGTGCGCGCCAAGATCGCGGTCAAGTCCAATGATCCCAAGGTCGATCCGGTCGGCGCCTGCGTGGGCATGCGCGGCAGCCGGGTGCAGGCCATCACCAATGAGCTGGCGGGCGAGCGCATCGATATCGTGATCTGGTCACCGGATGCGGCGACTTTCGTGATCAACGCTCTGTCCCCGGCGGAGGTGTCCAGCATCGTCGTGGATGAGGATCTGCACAGCATGGATGTGGTGGTGGATCAGGAACAGCTGTCCCAGGCCATCGGGCGCGGCGGTCAGAACGTGCGTCTGGCCAGCCAGTTGACGGGCTGGGAGATCAACATCCTGACCGAGGCGGAGGCGGGTGAAAAGCGCCAGAAAGAGTTCAGCACCTTCCGCCAGACCTTCATGGATGAGCTGGATGTGGACGAGGAGCTGGCCACGGTGCTGGTGGAGGAAGGATTTACCAGCATCGAGGAGGTGGCCTACGTGCCCATCGGGGAGATGCTGCAGATCGAGGGCTTCGACGAGGAGATCGTCAACGAGCTGCGCCAGCGCGCCCGGGATGTCCTGCTGAACAAGGCCATTGCCAAAGAGGAGCAGGTGGAGTTGAGCGAGCCGGCTCCCGACCTGCTGGCATTGGAAGGCATGGAGCCGAGCCTGGCTCATGTGCTGGCCAGCAAGGGCGTCAAGACGGCGGAGGACTTGGCCGAGTTGGCGGTGGAGGAGCTGCAGGAGCTGGCCGATATCGACGCCGACAAGGCGCGCGCATTGATCATGACTGCCCGGGCGCCGTGGTTCGCCGACAGCGAGGAAAATGCTTCCAGCCACTGATGCCGGTTGTGCTGTCGTTCGGGCAAGCAGTCGTTTCACACTGAAGTAGGAGAAGGGCCATGTCTTTGGTTACAGTAGCCAGTTTTGCAGAAGAACTTAGCATGTCCGCCCCCCGTCTGCTGGAGCAGTTGCGGGCTGCGGGCGTGGAAAAACGTACTGCCGATGACCCCCTTTCCGAAGAAGACAAGCGTCAACTCCTGACCTTTCTGCGGCGCAGTCACGGCGAGGCGGGCGAAATCGCGGCGCCCAAAAAGATCACGCTCAAGCGGACCAGCACGACGCAGATCAAGCAGACGGGAGCTTCCGGCAAGGCCCGCACGGTGAAGGTGGAGGTGCGGAAACAGCGCACCTATGTGAAGCGCGGGCCGGCGCACCCGGAAGAAGAGGCCGTGCCTGCCGAGGAGAAGCGGGTCGAGGAGGTGGCTGCCGCGCTGGAGCCGGCATCAGCTGCCGCCGTGGCACCCACGCCTGTCGGGCAGGCAGAGGAGCAGCCGCAGCAGGAAGCGGCCGCTGCAGAGCTGCCCGCCGAGGCGGCGGTCGAGGCGGTGGAGACGGCCGCGCCCGCAGCGGAGGCGCCGGCACCCGAGACACCTGTTGCCGAAACACCCGCGGCACCCGCAGCGGCGGCAAGCGCCGAGAGAGCGCCGGCCGCCGCCGAGCCGGTGCGCCCGGCCCCCAAGGCTCCGGCGCCCGCCAAAGGCAAGAAGCTGGATCGCCGCAGCGCCGCCGAGGAGGAAGCCTTGCGCAAGGGCGGCAAGAAGACCGGCCGCACCATGCTGGATCTGGGCGATGAAATGGGCGGTGCGCGGCGCCGCAAGGATGCCCGGCGCAAAGACCGGGGGCAGGAGCAACTGCACGGCTTCGAGCGGCCCACCAAGCCGATCGTGCGCGACGTTCCCCTCCCGGAGACCATTACCGTGGCCGAGTTGGCCAACCGCATGGCGGTGAAGGCGGCCGAGGTCATCCGGCAGATGATGAAGCTGGGGGTGATGGCGACCATCAACCAGGTGATCGATCAGGAAACCGCCGCCATCGTGGTGGAGGAGATGGGGCACAAGCCCGTGCTGGTATCGCTGGAAAGCCCGGAAGATCTGCTGCGCGAAGCGCCCGGCGGGGAGGAGGCGATGCTGCCCCGTCCGCCGGTGGTCACCGTCATGGGCCACGTCGATCATGGCAAGACCTCCTTGCTGGACCGCATCCGCGAGGCGCGGGTCGCGGCAGGCGAGGCGGGCGGCATTACTCAGCACATCGGCGCCTATCACGTGGATACGCCCAAGGGGACGATCACCTTCCTGGATACTCCCGGCCACGAGGCCTTTACCGCCATGCGCGCCCGCGGCGCCAAGGTGACGGATATCGTGATCCTGGTGGTGGCCGCCGATGACGGCGTCATGCCGCAGACCATCGAGGCCATCGACCACGCCAAGGCGGCAGGCGTGCCGATCGTGGTGGCGGTGAACAAGATCGACAAGCCCTCGGCCGATCCCGACCGGGTGAAACAGGAGCTGGCCAATCGCGGCGTCATCCCCGAGGATTGGGGCGGCGATACCCAGTTCGTGCACGTGTCGGCCAAGACCGGCCATAACATCGACGAGCTGCTGGATGCGGTGCTGCTGCAGGCCGAGGTGCTGGAGCTGAAGGCGCCGGTATCCGGTGTGGCGCACGGCGTGGTCATCGAGTCGCGCCTGGATCGCGGTCGTGGCCCGGTGGCGACCATTCTGGTCAAGGGCGGCACGCTGGGCTTGGGCGACGTGCTGCTGGCCGGCACCGAGTTCGGCCGCGTGCGCGCCATGAACGACGAGCGCGGCAAGGCGGTGAAGAGCGCCGGGCCCAGCATTCCGGTGGAGGTGCTCGGCTTGTCCAATGTGCCGGCCGTGGGTGAGGAAACCGTGGTGGTGGCCGACGAGCGCAAGGCCCGTGAAATTGCCCTGTTCCGCCAGGGCAAGTTCCGCGAGGTCAAGCTGGCGCGCAGTCAGAAGGCCAAGCTGGAGCAGATGTTCGAGCAGATGCAGGAAGGCCAGGTCAATACCTTGAACCTGCTGGTCAAGGCCGACGTGCAGGGTTCCGCCGAGGCGCTGCGCGATGCCTTGGAGCGCCTGTCCACCGGCGAGGTCCGGGTCAACGTGATCCACAGCGGCGTGGGCGGCATCACTGAGACCGACGTCAACCTGGCCAGCGCCTCCCAGGCGATCATCATCGGCTTCAACGTGCGCGCCGATGCCTCTGCGCGGCGCCTGATCGAGCAGGAAGGCGTGGACGTCCATTACTACAACGTCATCTACGACGCCGTGAACGAGGTCAAGGCGGCCATGAGCGGCATGCTGGCGCCCGAGATCAGGGAGCAGGTCATCGGCCATGCCGAAGTGCGGCAGCTTTTCCGGGTGCCCAAGGTGGGCGTGGTGGCCGGCTGCATGGTGCGCGACGGCGTGATCCGCCGCAGCGCCAAGGTGCGCGTGCTACGCGATTCGGTGGTGATCTTCACCGGCGAGATCGAGTCGCTGCGCCGGGTGAAGGAGGATGTGCGCGAGGTGCGGGAAGGCTTCGAGTGCGGTATCGGCCTGAAGAACTTCAACGATCTCAAGGAGGCCGACATCATCGAAGCCTTCGAGACCGTCGAAGTGGCGCGTACGCTGTAAGATGCCCAGAGATTTCAGTCGTTCCCGGCGCATTGCCCATCTGTTGCAGGAGGAGATTGCCGCCCTCCTGCCGGAGCTGCGGGACCTGCGCGCCGTGCACGCCATCCCGCCCACCATCAGCGGCGTGGACGTGACGCCGGACATGAAGTCGGCCCGCGTGTTCTTCAGCCTGCTGAGCGGGCCGGAACATGCGGAGGAGGTGCGCGCCATCCTGCAGCACGCCAGCGGCTATTTGCGCCATCAATTGGGCAAGCGACTGGACCTGCGCCGCATTCCCAACCTGCATTTCGAGTATGACCGCAGCTTCGACGAAGGGGCGCGCATGTCGCGCCTGATCCGCGGCGCCTTGGAAGAGGATGGACAGGCAGACGGAGAGGATGTTGACCGGGATTGATCTGGCCGAGCTGCAACCGCTCATCGGCCGGGCCCGGCGCATCATGATCAGTACGCACGTCAACCCGGACGGCGACGGCATCGGCAGCGGGCTGGGGCTCTACCATGCCCTGGCCGGGGCGGGCAAGGCCGTGGTGTTTCACATGCAGGACCCGGTGCCCGCCTATCTGCGCTTCCTGCCCGGCAGCGACCGGATCCGCCACGGCCAGCCCAATCAGTCGCCCCAGGACCTGCTCATCACCCTGGACTGCGGCGACTACGGCCGGCTCGGGAGCGCGGTGGGCGAGCGGCGGCTCTATGGTCATCTGCTCAACATCGATCACCACGTTTCCAATACGGCCTACGGGGACAGCAATGTCATCCGCGTGGATGCCTGCGCCGTCGGGGAGATCGTGTTCGACCTCCTGCAGGCGCTGAATTTGCCCGTGGACCGGGATATCGCCACCTGTCTTTTCACTTCCTTGGTGACCGACACCGGGTCGTTCCGCTACAGCAACACGGACGTGCGGGCGCTGGAGGTGGCGGCCGTGCTGGTGCGGGCCGGCGCCGAGCCTTGGGCGGTGCACGCCGCGCTCTACGAGTCAGTGCCGCCGCAGCAGCTGCGCTTGGCGGCCCTGGCCCTGGCCGGCCTGCGCTACTTTGCCGAAGGCCGCATCGGCCTGATCGTGGTCACCGAAGCCATGTACGCCGAAACCGGGACCGGAGCGGAGGATACCGAGGGGCTGATCCAGTTCCCGCGCAGCGTGGATACGGTGGAAGTGGCCATCCTGCTGCGTCCTGCCGGCGGCGGCGCGTGGAAGGCGAGCCTGCGCAGCAAGCGCCATGTGGATGTGGCGGTCATTGCCGCGCAGTTCGGCGGCGGCGGGCATCAGCGCGCCGCCGGCTGCCAGTTGAACGGCAGCCTCGATGCCGCTGTGGAGCAGCTGCTCCGGGCCATCCAGCCGGTGTTGCGGTGAGGGTGCCGTGAGCCCGTGCACGGACGGCATTCTGTTGCTGGACAAGCCCGAAGGGGTCAGCTCCAATGCGGCCCTGCAGCAGGCCAAGCGGCTGCTGCGCCTCAAGAAGGCGGGGCATACCGGCAGCCTGGATCCGCTTGCCACCGGCCTGCTGCCGCTGTGCTTCGGCGAGGCCACCAAGTTTTCCCAGTTCCTGCTGGATGCCGACAAGGTCTACCGCGCCCGCTTCCGCCTGGGCAGCACGACCACCACCGGCGATGCGGAGGGCGAGGTGCTGGAGCGGCGGCCGGTGCGGGTGGATGCCGCCCAGGTGGAGCACGCCCTGGCCGCTTTCCGCGGCGAGATCCTGCAGGTTCCGCCCATGTATTCCGCGCTGAAGCAGCAGGGCCGCCCGCTCTACGAGATCGCCCGTCAGGGCGGCACCGTGGAGCGGGCGCCGCGGCGCGTGCAGATCAGCCGCTACGAGCTGCTGGCACTGCACGGCGATGAGCTCGAGGTGGAGGTGGCCTGTTCCAAGGGCACCTACATCCGCAGCCTGGCCGTGGACTTGGGCGAGGCGCTCGGCTGCGGAGCCCACGTGAGTGCGTTGCGCCGTCTGGCTTCGGGACCGTTCCGGATCGAGCAGGCGCTCACTCTGGAGACCTTGGCGGCAGAGCTGGAGCGCGGTGCTTGTCCGCTCCTGCCCGCCGATCAGGCTCTCGGCCATCTGCCCGCAGCGGCATTGGGCGACAGCAGTGCCGCCTACCTGCTGCTGGGGCAGGCGGTGACGGCGCCGCGCGGCTTGCCGTCCGGCCTGGTGCGCCTGTACGGCCCCGGCGGGCGCTTTCTGGGGCTCGGGGCCGTGCTGGATGACGGGCGCGTGGCGCCCCGCCGCCTCATCAGCACGAATCAGCGGTTGTGAGACACGTCCATCGCACGTACAATAATGCGTTGAAAACTTTTTGATTGCCCGGTGTAAGGAGATTTGCCATGGCGCTGACCGCCGAAAACAAAGCCGAAGTAATGAAGAGCTATGAAACCCACGCGGGTGACACCGGCTCGCCCGAGGTGCAGATTGCACTGCTGACCGCCCGGATCGAGGATCTGTCCGGTCACTTCAAGACCCACATTCACGACCATCACTCCCGCCAGGGCCTGCTGAAGATGGTCGGCCAGCGCCGCAAGCTGCTGGACTACCTGAAGCGCAAGGACGTGAACCGCTATCGCGCACTGATCGAGCGCCTGGGCCTGCGCAAGTAAAGGGGACCTCATTTGACCGTTCATCGCCACAGCATTGCCTACGGGGGCAAGACCCTCACCCTAGAAACCGGGCGCATGGCCCGCCAGGCCGACGGCGCGGTGCTGGTGAGCCTGGATGAGACCGTGGTCCTGGTCACCGCCGTGGGGCGTCCGGAGGTCAAGCCCGGGCAGGATTTCTTCCCGCTGACGGTGAACTATCAGGAAAAGATGTTCGCGGCGGGCAAGATCCCCGGCGGTTTCTTCAAGCGCGAAGGCCGGCCGACCGAGAAGGAGACGCTCACCTCGCGCCTGATCGACCGACCCATCCGGCCCCTGTTCCCCGACGGCTTCATGAACGAGGTGCAGATCATCGCGACGGTGCTGTCCGTGGATCAAAAGAACGATCCGGACATCCCCGCCATGATCGGTGCTTCCGCCGCCCTGGCGATTTCCGGCCTGCCCTTCCACGGCCCCATCGGTGCCGCCCGGGTAGGCTACGTGGACGGTCAGTATGTCCTGAATCCGAGCTACGCCGAACTGCAGCAGTCCAAGCTGGATCTGGTGGTGGCCGGCACCGAGCAGGCCGTGATCATGGTCGAGTCCGAGGCGCGCGAGTTGCCGGAGCAGGTCATGCTCGACGCGATCCTGTTCGGCCACGAGCAGATGCAGGCCGTGATCCAACTCATCCAGCGC
The DNA here is from genome assembly GCF_000423825.1 of Thermithiobacillus tepidarius DSM 3134. Taxonomy (NCBI): domain Bacteria; kingdom Pseudomonadati; phylum Pseudomonadota; class Acidithiobacillia; order Acidithiobacillales; family Thermithiobacillaceae; genus Thermithiobacillus; species Thermithiobacillus tepidarius. The sequence continues at coordinate 190,584 of NZ_AUIS01000006.1, read as the reverse complement.
CTGGCTACCGAGGCGGGCAAGCCGCGCTGGACCTGGGCGCCGGCCGCCGAAGATGAGGATCTGCAGGCCGCGGTGGCCGAGCGGGCTCGCGAGGCCGTGGCCCAGGCTTACGGTATCCATGTCAAGCAGGAGCGCCGCGAGCGCCTGGCCGAGATCCGCACCCAAGTGGTGACGGAACTGGCGGGTGAGGATCCGGCCCGGGCCGACAAGATCAAGAAAGCGTTCAAGGAACTGGAGAGCACCGTGGTGCGCAGCCAGATCCTGGCCGGGCAGCCGCGCATCGACGGCCGCGACACCCGCACCGTGCGTCCGATCAGCATCGACACCGGCATCCTGCCCCGCACCCATGGCTCGGCGCTCTTTACCCGCGGCGAGACCCAGGCTCTGGTGGTGGCGACGCTCGGCACCAAGCAGGATCAGCAGATCATCGACGCCCTGGAAGGCGAGACGCGTGAGCGCTTCATGCTGCACTACAACTTCCCTCCCTTCTCCACCGGCGAGACGGGCATGGTGGGCAGTCCCAAGCGCCGCGAGATCGGCCACGGCCGGCTGGCCCGGCGCGCGGTGGCCGCGGTGCTGCCCTCGGAGGCGGAATTCCCTTACGCCCTGCGCGTGGTTTCCGAGATCCTGGAGTCCAACGGCTCTTCCAGCATGGCTTCGGTCTGCGGCGCCTCACTGGCGCTCATGGATGCCGCCGTGCCCCTGAAGGCCCCGGTGGCGGGCGTGGCCATGGGTCTGATCAAGGAAGGCGAGCAGTTCGCCGTGCTGACGGACATCTTGGGCGACGAGGATCATCTGGGCGACATGGACTTCAAGGTGGCCGGCACCGCCGAAGGCGTGACTGCGCTGCAGATGGACATCAAGATCCAGGGCATCACCCGGGAGATTCTGGCCCAGGCGCTGGAGCAGGCCAAGGAAGGGCGCATGCATATCCTCGGCAAGATGGAGGAGGCCCTGCCCAAGCCCCGTCAGGACCTGTCCATGCATGCTCCGCGCATCATCACCATGCGCATCCATCCGGACAAGATCCGCGAGGTGATCGGCCCGGGCGGCAAGGTGATCCGCGGCATCATCGAGGAGACGGGCGCGTCCATCGACATCGAGGATGACGGCACCGTCCACATCGCCTCGGTGAGCGGCGAGGCCGGCCTGGCGGCGCGCAAGCGCATCGAGCTGATCACGGCGGACGTGGAAGTGGGCCGGATTTATGAGGGCAAGGTGGTGAAGATCATGGACTTCGGCGCCTTCGTCAACATCCTGCCCGGCCGCGACGGCCTGGTGCACATCTCCCAGATCAGTCAGGAGCGCGTGGAAGACGTGCATGATTACCTGAAGGAAGGAGACATGATCAAGGTCAAGGTGCTGGAAGTGGATCGCCAAGGCAAGATCAAGCTCAGCATGAAGGAGGCGGCGGCCAAGCCCGCCTGAGGGCGGCCGATCCCGTCATGGAAGGCGCCGGGTGCTGATGCCCGGCGCCTCTTTGTTTTTGGGGCCCAAAGGAACGAGGCATGCTCAAAAAGGCACAACACGCGGTGGGAGGCGAGGCGGTCGAATTGACCCGCCTGGACAATGGGGTCGAAATCCTGAGCCTGGCGCTGCCTCACACCCAAAGTGTGGCGCTCGGCTTCTGGATCGAGAACGGCAGCCGCCATCAGACGGCCGCGGAGGACGGCTTCGCCCACTTGCTCGAGCACATGCTGTTCAAGGGCACCCCGCGCTACTCGGCGGCGGATCTCAGCGCCGCCATGGAGCCGCTGGGCGGCAACATCAACGCCTTCACGGACCGGGAGCTGACGGCGTATCACGCCACCGTCCTTGGCGAAGACCTGCCGGAGGCCTTCGCGCTGATGCAGGAGATGGTGCTGCATTCCCACCTGTCCGCCGACGAGCTACGCCTGGAGAAGAGCGTAGTGGCCCAGGAAGTGGCCATGGTGGCGGAGGACCCGGAGGACTGGGTGCAGGAGCAGTTGAGCCGCCGCATCTGGGGCGACGATCCCCTGGGCTGGCCCATTCTCGGCCGCAGCAGCGTGATCCGGCGAGCCAGCCGCCGGCGGCTGCTGGATTACTATCGCCGCCATTACGTGGGCAGCCGGATCAAGATCGTGGCGGCGGGGCGGGTGGCGCATGATGGCTTGGTGGCGCTGGCGAGCCGGGAGCTGGGAGATCTGCCGCGCGGGGAGGGCGTGCCGCCCTGCGTGCCGCCCGTATTTCAGGCCGGCGAGCAGGTGCAGCACCGGCACACCTTCCAGGCCCACTTGGCTTGGGCGGCGGAAGGCTTCGCCGTCGATACGCCGGACTACTACCGGGCCAGCCTGGCGAATCTCATCCTCGGGGGCAGCAGCGGTTCCCGGCTCTTCCGGCAGATTCGCGAGCGCTTGGGCTTGGCCTACAGCGTCTATTCGCACCTGGAGTTCTACCGCGATACAGGCGAATGGCGCCTTTACGCCGGCACGGAGCGCAGCAACTGGCGGCGCTGCGCGGCGGAAGTGGAGCAGGTGCTGGCGGAACTGGCCGCCCAGGGTCCGGCGCCCGAGGAGCTGGAGCGCGGCCGGCGCCATTTGCGTGCTCAGCTGCTGATGAGCCTGGAGGACGTGGAGGTGCGCATGACGCGCTTGGCGCGCCAATGGATCTATCTCGGCCGGCTGGTGCCGGCGGAGGAATCCCTGGATGCCCTCGCCGCCGTGGATGCGGAGGGCGTGCGGAGTCTGGTGGAGGACCGCTGGGGGCGGCGCTACCGCTTCTTGTGTTTGCCGGAAAAGGGCGGTGCGGCGTGACGAGCTGAGGGGCGGTCGAGCCGCGGCGTGCAGCCCGGCGGGTTCGGGTAGGCGCGGACCGTGCCAAATCCTGGCGGACCGTCATCTTGGCTTGTAGGAGCGGGCTTGCCCGCGATTGCTCGCTGGTCGATACAGCGGGTCGCGAGCAAGCTCGCTCCTACGAATCAGGATATCAACCCGCCAGGCCTGGCGCGGCGCCGCAGCCGCCCGGCATACCCGCTCCCGCCGGGAGCGGGCAGGAGAGGGCCGATAGGGCGGACGACTCACATGCTGCTGGTTATGTGCTCAGAACTCGTCCTTCCATCGCCGCAGTGCGGCAAAGACGGCAATGGGATCATTGGGGTCGCAATTGGGATCGAAGCGATGAGCGGCGTTCTGGACGGCAGGGATGCGGGTGCGCAGGAAGGGGTTGGTGGCCAGCTCCAGGTCGAGACGGGACGGGATGCTGGGCAGGTGGCGTGCCCGCCGGGCGCTGGTTTCCTGCCGGCGGGCCTGGATGGCCGCGTTGTCCGGCTCCACGGCCGCGGCGAAGGCCAGATTGCCCAGGGTGTACTCGTGGGCGCAAAATACCTGCGTATGAGTGGGCAGGGCAGCCAGCCGCTGCAGGCTGTGGTACATCTGCGCCGGCGTGCCTTCGAAGAGGCGGCCGCAGCCGGCGGCGAAGAGCGTGTCGCCGCAAAAGAGGCTGTTTTCGAAAAAGTAGGCTATATGATCTCGGGTATGCCCCGGCACGGCGATGACCTGCATTGCCGCGCCTTCGACTTCGTGTGTGCCTGCCTGAAGCGCGCGGGTCAGTGCGGGAATGCGTTGGCTGGGGCCATACACTGGAATTTGATAGCGGCTCGCCAGCGTCTCGTTGCCCCCCACGTGGTCGCCATGATGGTGGGTGCACAGGATGGCGGTGGGCCGCACCTGCCTTTCCTCCAGAAAGGCGATCACGGGTGCCGGATCGCCCGGATCGACGATGAAAATCCCGTGTGCTCCATCGGACGCGCAAAATATGTAATTATCCTGGAATGCCGGCACGAGATGGACTGACAGCATGGTCCCTCCGGGGGCTTGAGATCGGGTCATATGAATGAACCGGATAACATTAGGATAGTTTCCGGGTGGTGGCAAACGCCGACCGGCCTGGGCCTCAGCGCGGCCACCCGGCGTGCGCTGGTGCCCTGGTTGGAGCGGCTGCGCCCGCGCCGGGTCCTGCAGCTCGGCATGCCGGGTCTGTGGGAGGACACCTTGCCCGTGGCGGCTCCCTGGTTCGTGAGCGACCCCGCCTGGAGTGCGCTGGCCGCCATGCAGGTGCCGTGCGTGCGGGCGGCGGCGGACCCCGGTGCGTTGCCCTTTGCGGCGGACTCCTTCGATCTGGTGCTGCTGCCTTATGTCCTGGAGCGCAGCGACGATCCCAGCCGGGTGCTGAGCGAGTGCTATCGCGTGCTGCAGCCGGAGGGCTACCTGCTGGTGCTGGCCTTCAATCCCCACAGCCTGTTCAGCCTGATGCGCCGCTGGCAATTGTGGCGGCACAATGCCCGCTGGCCCTGGCGGCAGCCCTTCCTGCCCGCGGGCCAGGTGCGGCGCCTCTTATCCGAGCAGGATTTCGAGGTGCGGGCGGGGCGCTTTTTCCAGTACCGCCTGCCGCTGCTGCCCCTGCGCTGGCAGTCGCATCGGCAGTGGCTGGAATTCATGGGCGACCGCTGGTGGCCCACCGGGGCGAATGCGTATATGCTCCTGGCGCAAAGGCGGGAGCCGGGCTGGATTCCGCCGGCTTTGCTGTGGCGCCGCTATGCGCCGGCCATGCCGGCCACCGAGGGATTGCAGCGGGGAGCGGTCAAGGGTTTTTGTCGGGTCTGGCAGGATGAGGATGAAGAACAAGGAACAGGCGGCCGCCGCGTCGCACAACGTGGTTGAGGTCTTTACGGACGGGGCGTGCCGGGGCAACCCGGGGCCCGGTGCCTGGGCGGCGCTGCTGCGCTGGGGTGGCCGGGAGAAGGAGCTGGCCGGCTTCGAGCCCATGACCACCAACAACCGCATGGAGCTGATGGCGCCCATCAAGGCGCTGGAGTCCCTGAATCGCGCCTGCCGGGTGCGGGTGACCACCGACAGCCAATACGTGCGCAACGGCATCACCCAGTGGATCCACAACTGGAAGCGGCGCGGCTGGCGCACGGCCGACAACAAGCCGGTCAAGAACCAGGAGCTGTGGGAGCGCCTGGACGAGCTGGCGCGGCAGCATCACGTGGAGTGGCATTGGGTCAAGGGCCACAACGGCCACGACGAGAACGAGCGGGTCGATCAGCTCGCCAACCGGGCGATCGATGCGGCCCAGCGGCGGAGTTCGGAAACACAGGGATCGCGATGATGAGACAGGTGGTGCTGGATACGGAAACGACTGGCCTGGAGGTCGGCAAGGGACACCGCATCATTGAAATCGGTTGCGTGGAGGTGGTCAACCGCCGCCTGAGCGAGCGCACTTTCCACCACTACCTGAACCCTGAGCGGGAGATCGACGCGGGCGCGACCCAGGTCCACGGCATCACCAACGAAATGCTGCGGGACAAGCCGCGCTTCGCGGACATCGCCGGCGAATTTCTGGACTTTGTGGCGGGGGCGCAGCTGATCATCCATAATGCCCCCTTCGACGTGGGTTTTCTCAATCGGGAGCTGGAGCTGCTCGGCCAGCCGCCGTTGACCAGTGCCTGCGACATCTTCGACACCCTGCAGTTCGCGCGCAGCCGCCATCCGGGCCAGAAGAACGATCTGGACAGCCTGTGCCGGCGCTACAGCGTGGACAACAGCCGCCGCGACAAGCACGGCGCGCTCCTGGATGCCGAGATCCTGGCCGCCGTGTATCTGGCCATGACCGGCGGCCAGGTCAGCATGCTGCTGGAGGCCGAACAGCAGCCCGGCGAGGCGCGCGGCGGCGCGCTGCGGGCCGCTGGCCCCGATCGGGCGCGCAATCAGCGGCCGCCGCTGCGGGTCATCCGTCCCAGTGCCGAGGAGCTGGCGGCCCACGAAGCCTATCTGCAGGGCCTGGACAAGGAGAGCAAGGGGCAATGCGTGTGGCTGCAGATGGCCGCGCCCGACGCGCCGCAGTGAGCTGCCGGGGCGCCGCGTGGTCGCGATAGTCCGGCAGGAGGCGCTGAGCGAGGCGCAGACTCGCGAACTCCATGCGTTGTACCAGTCGGAATGGTGGTCGGCCGGGCGCACGCTGGACGAGGTGCGCACGCTGTTGCGCCATTCCGATGTGATCGTGGCGTTGGCCGAGGCCGACTCCGGTCGCTTGGCCGCCTTTGCGCGCGTGCTCACCGATCGGGTGTGCAAGGCGCTGGTCCTGGACGTCATCGTGGCCCCGGCCTGCCGGGGACAGGGCTTGGGCAGGCGGCTCATGGCGGCGGTCCTGGCGCATCCGGCAGTGGCCGGCGTGCGGCATGTGGAGCTCTACTGCCGGCCCGAGATGGCCGCCTTCTATGCCCAGTGGGGGTTTCGCGCCGTTGCGGGAGAGCTCCTGTTCCTGCGCCGGGAGGGCGCGGCGTAGCTGCCTTGCCCGTGGCAACGGGCCGGGAGGGGCGATGGTCATCATTCTCATGGGCGTGGCGGGATCCGGCAAAAGCACCGTCGGCCGGCTGCTCGCCGATACGCTGGGCTGGCGCTATTGCGATGCCGACGACTTCCACCCGCGGGCCAACGTCGAAAAAATGGCCCGGGGCATCCCGCTGAATGACGAGGACCGGCAGCCCTGGCTGGCGGCCCTGCAACGGCTGGTGGCGCGCAGCGTGGCGGCGGGCGAGGACATGGTCCTGGCCTGCTCCGCCTTGAAGCACAGTTACCGTGAGCGATTGCGCGTCGATCGGGCCGCCGTGCGCCTGGTTTACCTGAAGGCGGACCCCGAGCTGATCCGCCGCCGGCTGGCGCAGCGCCGGGGACACTTCCTGGGCCCCGATCTGCTGGCCAGCCAACTGGCCGCCCTGGAGGAGCCGCCCGATGCGCTGGTGGTAGATGCCGCGCTGCCGCCGCCGGCCATCATCGCCGCGATCCGGCATTGCCTGCGGCTGTAAGCGCCCCGCCGCACTTCGCTCTCCCCGACATTCCTTTTGGTCTGATTTGGCCGCCGTCCTGCCCGCCTTAGCATCAATCCGGTAACTGGCAATGACGGGGGCAGTGTGAAGCATCCCTTCGACATCGATCTGGCGATGGCCCGCATCCGGGAGGCGGTGCGGCCGTTCCCGCAGGCGGCGCTCTTCGAGCTGGCGGCGGAAGGCTTCGCGGCGCCTTTCGAAGTGCTGGTCGCCTGCATCCTGTCCATCCGCACCCGCGACGACACCACCTTGCGCTGCGCGCGCCGGCTTTTCGCTCTGGCCCGCACGCCGACGCGGATGGCGCGACTGCCGCCCGCCGAGCTGGATGCCGCCATCGCCGACAGCACTTTTCACGAAGCCAAAGCCCGGCAGATCCAGGACATCGCGCGGCAACTGGCCGCGGCGCATGGGGACCGGCTGCCGTGCGACGGGGCCTTGATGCTGAGCTTTCATGGCGTGGGACCCAAGTGCGCCAATCTGGTGCTCGGCATCGCCTGCCGGGAGCCGCGCATCGGCGTCGACGTCCACGTGCATCGGGTGACCAACCGCTGGGGCTACGTGGCGGCGCGCACGCCGGAGCAGACCATGGTCGCCTTGGAGGCGAAGCTGCCGCCGGCGCATTGGGTGGAGATCAACCGCTTGCTGGTGCCCTTCGGCAAGCACATCTGCACCGGCAGCCTGCCGCGCTGCTCGCAATGCCCGGTGTTGGACATGTGCCGGCAGGTGGGGGTGACCCGGCATCGCTGACGAACAGACAAAAAGCGGGAGGGAACATGAAGGATGTATTGCTGACGCAGCAGGATCTGCCAGGGGTGCTGCGCAGCCTCTTTGCCGAGCTGCTGGGCACCTTTGCGCTCACTTTCGTGGACGCGGGCGGTGCCGTCATCGCCGCCGTGAGCCACGATGCCGTCACCCTGGCGGCGCGCTCCGCCGCCAGCGGCCTGCTGGTCATGGCGGTGATCTATGCCTTCGGCAACTTGTCCGGCGCCCACATCAATCCGGCGGTGACTTTCGCCTTTGCCTTGCGCCGGGACTTTCCCTGGCGCCGGGTGCCTTTTTTTGTTTTTGGGCCTTTTTATTGGTTGGCCCAGGTGGGGGGCGCCGTGCTGGCAGCGCTGTTCCTGCTCGCCCTCTTCGGCAACGTGGACCATCTGGGCGCCACGCGGCCGCATTACGGCACGACCTCGGCCTTCCTCATGGAGCTGGCGCTGAGCTGCCTGCTGATCACCGTGATCCTGAACGTGGCCACCCGTCTCAAGGTGGTCGGGCCCAACGCGGCCCTGGCGGCGGGGGGAACGGTCGCCTTGTGCGGGCTTTTCGCCAAGCCGGTCAGCGACGCTTCCATGAACCCGGCCCGCTCCCTGGGGCCGGCCCTGGTGAGCGGCAGTCTGGAGCAGGTGTGGATCTATCTGGCGGCGCCCGTGCTGGGCGCCCTGTTGGCGGTCTTGTTCATGGCCATCCTGCACGGGCGCCGGGACCCCGACGAAGTCGAGGCCGCGACCGGCGATGGCAGTTAGTCGTTGCCCTTGGGTTGGCGGGCGGCGCGGTTTTTGTCCAGGATGGCGAAGAGGATCAGCAGAAAGGCGAGCAGGCGCAGCAGGTACAGGAAGGTGTAGGCTTCCAGCGCCTCGTCCACGAAGGCCAGCCCGACGCGGTTGACCGCCAGGAGCCAGAAGGCCAGCGCGAAGAAGAGGAAAAGGCGGTCGCGGGTCTTCTTCCAAAAGCGCAGGAAGAAAAGGCCGGCGATCAGGCTGGCCATGGCGATTGCACCGGTCATCAAACCATACATGCGGTTACCTCTGTGTTGCGTAAAGCGCGGCTACCGGTGATGTCACTCGGTATCCCAGATCAAGCCGTACAGGAGCAGCATCATGCCCACCAAGGCGGCCGAGATGCGCCAGACGGACAGGTCCACGTCGGGAATGATAACCAGGTCGACATAGATGAGGGCGTTGTTGGCGGCCAGCCCCAGAAAGCACAAGCCGCTCCACAGCAGCAGACGCACGCGGCTTTGCAGAAAGCCGCGCAGGAGCAGCACCGCGCAGGCGAGGCTGGTCGCCGCGGACAGGACATAGACGAGTTCGGCTATGCTCATTCGGATTTGTCCTTTCTGAGATTGAAGGCATCGGCGAAGACGCGGATCTTGTCGATGGGCTTGGAGAAGATGAGGTTGATCACCGCCATGCGCCGCTGGGCGTAGACGCTGGCCAGCTTGGCCACGAGCTGCGCCTCCTGCGCATTGGCGGGGTTGAACCGGTATGTTGGAACCGGCGTTTCCTGGCTATGCAGGAAACCGCGGGCGTGCAGATCGGCCATGCGTGCTGCCACCGAGTGGGTGTCGCTGCGCAACTCCTGGGCCACGTCGCGGGCGCTCCATTCCCGTGCCGGGCTTCCCTGGAGGAGCAGCAGGATCTCGAGCTGTTCTACCGAGTTGATGTGCTTGACGATAAAATCTTTGATTTCCTGGGGGATATCTTCGTAGGTCACTTGATTTCCCTGAGGGCACTGGATTTGTTGTGGCTCCCTCCGGAGCGCTGCCGCGGCGATTTCCGGACAGCGGCGGAAAGGCCAGGGCCGGGTGCTTATACAAAATACATGATTTTCCCGGCTAACCCAACCCGGCTGCACTCACCTGTTGCGGGCGGCGCTCACAAGTAGCGCAGATACACATAAATCGTGGCGATGCCGATGGACAGCAGCATGAGCGGGAAGGCCGCCTTCAGGAAGTCCAGGAAGCGGAAGCCGTAGCCCACCCGCTCGGCCATGCCGGCCACCACCAAGTTGGCGCTGGCGCCGATCAGGGTACCGTTGCCACCCAGGCAGGCGCCCAGAGCCAGGGACCACCACAGCACCTCGAGCTGAGCGGGGGTGAAGACGCCGCCCATGCCCTTGATCAGCGGGATCATGGTGGCGACGAAGGGGATGTTGTCGATGAAGGCGGAGGCCAGGGCCGAGACCCACAGGATGGTGAAGGCGGTGGCACCCAGCTCGCCGCCGGTGAGACTCAGGGTCTTCTGGGCCAGCAGATCCAGCATGCCGGTGCGCTCCACGCCGGCCACCAGGATGAAAAGCCCGACGAAAAAGAAGAGGGTGACCCATTCCGCCTGCGAGAAGGCGTGCTGCACCGCCTCCGACTGCTCCTCCCCGCGCTTGCCCCAGTTGCTGAGCAAAAGCAGCAGGGCTGCCCCGAAGACGGCGATGGTGGCCGGCTCCAGGCCCAGCAGGCCATGGGCCAGGAAGCCCAGGATCACCAGGGCCAGAACGAAGCCGGCCTGCTTGAGCAGGCGGACATCCTGGATCGCCTCCCGCTCGCGGAAGGCCATGACGCGGGCCCGGCGCTCGGGGCTGGCCTGGAGCCGGCGGCCCCAGATGAAGTGGATGGGCACCAGCATCGCCAGCAGGATGACTAGGCTGATGGGGGCGAGGTGCAGCAGGAAGTCGTTGAAGGTGAGCCCGGCGGCGGAGCCGATCATGATGTTGGGCGGATCGCCGATCAGGGTGGCCGTGCCGCCGATGTTGGAGGCGAAGATCTCCGAGAAGAGCAGGGGGTAGGGGTGGATCTGCAGCTCTTCGGCGATGAGCAGGGTGACCGGGGCAATGAGCAGCACGGTGGTGACGTTGTCCAGCAGCGCGGAAAAGAGCGCCGTCACCCCGGACAGCATGAGCAGCACGCCCCAGGGGTGGGCCCTGACCCGCTTGGCCGACCAGATGGCCACGTACTGGAAAACGCCGCTTTTCTGGGTGATGCCGACGATCACCATCATGCCCAGCAGCAGGCCGATGGTGTTGAAGTCCACGCCGGCCACGGCGGCCTCCTGATTGAGGATGCCGGTGAGGATCATGAGGGAGGCGCCCAGCAGAGCGACGATGGCGCGGTTGACGCGCTCGCTCATGATGAGGAGATAGCTGCCGATGAAGAGCGTCAGGGCGACGACGGCGGGGTTCCAGCCGAACAGGGCCGGGGCGAGCGCCGAAGTGGGATCGTGTGGCATGGGCTGGGATTGTTATCGTTGTGGAGGCCGTCTCGCCAAGGGTGGAATCTCCGCTACGGACGAGGCGGATGCAGATGGGCCAGCAGGGACGCCGGGTAGATCATGCCGGCGAGGCGGCCGCCGGCATCGAGCACCGGCAGGGCCGGCTGGCCGCGGCACAGCTTGAGCAGGGCTTCCATCACCGGGCTGTCTTCCTGCAGCGCCACGAAGTCCTGCTGCATGACCGCGCTGACCGGCTGCCGGGCCAGTCCGGCCAAGCGCTGGCGAGCGTCCTCCAGGCCCGTTTCCCAGAAGTCCAACTCCTGCACCGGGGCTTCCATGTCCTCCAGTTGAGCCACCCGCGGCAGCAGATGACAGGAGGTGCAGCGCCAGCTGAAGAGTCCCAGCATCTGGCCCGCCCCGTCGAGGACCGCCAGGGCCGGGATGCTCTCCGCCTGCAGCCGGGCCAGCGCCGCCGCGATGGGGGTTTCCGCGCCGACGCTGGGCGCCGGGCTCTGCATGACATATTTGCAGGTCACCTTGTGCTTGCCTTTCGATCAGGACACCAGTTCCAGTAATCTAGCAAAAGATGCCTCGAAAAGCCGCATGCCTTCCTGCTGCAGCTGCTCGGCCACGCTGCCTTCCAGGTCGATGCCCAAAGCGGCGAGGCGCGCCAGTGTCTGCTCCGCTTCCGCCACGTCCTCGGTCAGGGTCGGCGCCGCGCGACCGTGGTCGCGGAAGGCGGCCAGGGTGGCCTCGGGCATGGTGTTGATGGTCTGCGGCCCGATCAGGGGCTCCACGTAGAGGAGGTCGCTGTAATCGGGGTGCTTGGTGCCGGTGCTGGCCCACAGCAGGTACTGGGGGCGCGCGCCGGCGATGAGGAGGTCGGCGAAATCGGGGCCGTGGAAGACATGGAGGAAGTGCTGGTAGGCCGCCTTGGCCGTGGCCACCGCCGTGCGGCCGCGCAGGGCCAGGGCTTCGGCGCTGCCGATGGCGCTCAGCTGCTGGTCGACCAGGGTATCCACCCGGCTCAGGAAGAGGCTGGCCACGGCCTTCACCTCGCGCGGATCGCACCGGGCGCCGACCCAGCGGCGCATGCCGCGCACGTAGGCGGCGAAGACGTCGCGCACGTGGTGCAGCGAGAACATGAGGGTGACGTTGATCTTGAAGCCCCGGGCGATCAGTTCCTCAAAGGCCTGGATGCCGGTCGGCGTGGCCGGGACCTTGAGCAGCAGGTTGTCCCGGCCCACGTCGCGGCGCAGGCGTTCGGCGGCATTCAGGGTGCTTTCCAGATCGTGGGCCAGCTGCGGGTTGAGCTCCAGGCTGACGTAGCCGTCGTCGCCGTGAGTGGCGTCAAAGACGGGTCGCAGCAGGTCGCAGGCCGCCTGAACGTCGGGCACCACCAGGGCTTCGTAGCGGCTTTCCGAGTCGGGCGCGGCGTTGCGCAGGCGGAGGATGTCCTCCTGGTAGTGCTCGCTTTCGCTGATGGCCTTTTGGAAGATGGAAGGGTTGGAGGTGATGCCGGAGAGGCCGTCCTCCGTGATCAGGCGCTGCAGGCTGCCGTCGATCAGCAGGCGGCGCGGCAGGTTGTCGAGCCAGACGCTCTGGCCGAGGGCTTTCAGGGACTGCAGGGGATTGCTTGCCATGAGGGCCTCCATGCTAGTCTCACTCTCGTGTAGACCCGGAGTGCAGGGATACAAGTTCCTCCGGCCTTGGGGCGGCTGTGCCCGAATTTTTGGGGGGAGGGTGGGTCTATATGTTAATGTTAAGTATTTACTAATGCTGGGGCGGAGATGCCGTCTGTGCGACACGCGACCTCGGCGCAGCTGAGCCTTCGGGCGAGGAGGAGGCGCTGATGAGCGACAAAGAACTGGAACTGCCCATCGAGGGCATGACCTGCAGCGCCTGCGCGTTGCGGGTGGAGCGGCAGTTGAACAAGCTGCCCGGTGTGCAGGCGACGGTGAATGCCGCCACCGAGCGCGCCAGCCTGCGTTTCGACAGCGCCCAGGTCGGGCTGGAGGCGCTGGTGGCGGCCGTGGAGAAGGCCGGCTACGGCGTGCCGAGCGCCAGCGCGCAGCTGGCCATCGGCGGCATGACCTGCGCCACCTGCGCCGGCCGGGTGGAGCGCGCGCTCCGGCGTTTGCCGGGGGTGCAGTCCGCCCAGGTGAACCTGGCCACCGAGCAGGCCTTCGTGACCTACGTGCCCGGCGCGGTGGGCGTGGATGACATGCTGCGGGCGGTGACGGCCGCCGGCTACACGGCCACGGTGCTGGAGGGCGACAGCCAGGCCCAGGAGGAGGCGCGGCAGGCCGCCGCCCTGCGCCGCGAGACGTGGCGCCTGGGCATCAGCGCGCTCCTGACCCTGCCTTTCCTGCTGCAGATGCTGGGCATGCTCTTCGGCATGCACGAGCTGATGCCGGGTTGGCTGCAGCTGGCCCTGGCCACCCCGGTGCAGTTCTGGATCGGCTGGCGCTTCTATCGCGGCGCCTACCACGCCCTGCGCGGCGGCAGCGCCAACATGGACGTGCTGGTGGCGCTGGGCACCAGCATGGCGTATTTCTACAGCCTCGCGGTGCTGCTGCTGGGCACCGGCGGACACCTGTACTTCGAGGCCAGCGTGGCGATCATTACCCTGATCCTGCTGGGCAAGATCATGGAGGCGCGCGCCAAGCAGCAGACTTCCGCAGCCATCCGCCAGCTCCTGGCCCTGCAGCCGAGCACGGCCACCCGCCTGGAGGATGGCCGCGAGGTGACGGTGCCGGTGGCGCAGTTGCGCGAGGGCGATCTCTTCGTGGTGCGCCCCGGCGAGCAGGTGGCGGTGGACGGCGAGATCGTCGAGGGCCGCGCGCGGGTGGACGAGTCCATGCTCACCGGCGAGAGCCTGCCGGTGGCCAAGGCGCCTGGCGACAAGGTCTACGCCGCCACCGGCAACCAGAACGGCCGGCTGGTCGTGCGCGCCACCGGCGTGGGCGAGCACACGGCGCTGGCGGCCATCGTGCGCCTGGTGCGGGCGGCGCAGGGCTCCAAGGCGCCGGTGCAGCGCTTGGCCGACCGGATTTCCGGCATCTTCGTGCCGGTGGTGGTGGGCGTCGCGCTGCTGACCTTCGCCGGCTGGTACGCGGTGGCGGGGCTGACGCCGGCGCTGGTGAACGCGGTGGCGGTGCTGGTGATCGCCTGTCCCTGCGCCCTGGGCCTGGCCACGCCCACGGCCATCATGGTCGGCAGCGGCCGCGGCGCGCAGTCGGGTATCCTGATCAAGAACGCCGAGGCCCTGGAGCGGGCCAGCCAGATCCAGACGCTGGTCTTCGACAAGACCGGCACCCTGACCGAAGGGCGGCCGGCGGTGGTGGATCTGCTGCCGGTGCAGGCGGCGGATGAGGACGAATTGCTGCAGTGGGCCGCCAGCGCCGAGCAGGGCTCCGAGCATCCGCTGGGCCGGGCCATTCTGGAGACGGCCCGGGCGCGGGGCCTGGGGCTGCAGCCGCTGACCCATTTCGAGGCGCTCACCGGCCAAGGCATCGAGGCGGAGGTCATGGGCCGGCGCGTGCAGGTCGGCTCCAGCCGGCTGGTGCCGGTGCCCGAGGCGCAGCGCGCCACCCTGGAGCAGTGGGAGGCGCGGGCGCGGACCGTGGTCGGCGTGCTGCGCGACGGCGTGCTGCTCGGCTTCCTGGCCATCGCCGATCCGCTGCGCCCGAGCGCCGCGCCGACGGTGGCGCGGCTGCGGGAGCTGGGCGTCCGCGTGCTCATGTTCACCGGCGACAACGTGCGCACCGCCGCGGCCATTGCCGACGAGCTGCAGCTGGACGGCTATTTCGCCGAGATGCTGCCCGGCGACAAGAGCGGCCGGGTGAGCTCCCTGCGCGCCGAGGGACAGGTGGTGGGCATGGTGGGCGACGGCATCAACGATGCGCCGGCCCTGGCGGCGGCGGACGTGGGCATCGCCATCGGCAGCGGCACCGATGTGGCCATGGCCGCCGCCGACGTCACCCTGATGCGGCCCGAGCTCTCGACGGTGGTGGACGCCATCAGCCTGTCGCGGGCGACCCTGGCGAAGATCCGCCAGAACCTCTTCTTTGCTTTCATCTACAATGTACTGGGCATCCCGCTGGCGGCGCTGGGCTATCTGAGCCCCATCATCGCCGGCGCCGCCATGGCCATGAGTTCCGTGTCGGTGGTCAGCAACTCGCTGCTGCTGCGCCGCTGGCGCCCGGCCGCCGCGCCCGTGCTGCCCACCCCGGTCGAGAATCATCCCACCCAAGCACAGGAGAGCGATGCATGGACGAAGTCACTTTCAAGGTGAAAGGCATGAGCTGCCAACACTGCGTGCGCAGCATCAAGGGCGCGCTCGAGCCCATGCCCGGCGTGAACGCGGTCTTCGTGGACCTGCCGGGCGGCGAAGTCAAGGTGAATTACGACGCCGGCCAAGTGGAGCGCGACGCGCTGGCCAAGGCCATCGAAGAAGAAGGCTACGAAGTCCAGTAGCGGCCGGCATCCCTTTCTTTCCGGAAGCACCGTCTGCCGATGGCTTACCCGATGAAGAACCGGGCGGCGCGAGCCGGGTTGCCGCCGGGCACCCTGCGCCGCGCGGTGGAGCAGCCGGCAGTGCCCGCCGTGATCCGGCTGCTCCGCTATACGGCCGACGGCGTCGAGGAGCGCGCCGTGGAGCGCCTGGCGGACTGCTTCGCCGACGACAGCGCGGCCGTCACCTGGATCGACGTGCAGGGCGTGGACGACACGGCGACCCTGGAGGCGATCGGCACGCATTGCGGCCTGCACCCGCTGGTGCTGGAGGACATCCAGAACACGGTGCAGCGTCCCAAGGTGGAGGACTACGACAATTACCTCTTCCTGGTGCTGCGCGCCCTCGACTACCACGACGACAAGGAGCGGCTTGCCAGTGCGCAGATCAGCCTGGTGCTCGGCCGCCACTTCGTCATCACCTTCCAGGAGCACGAGAGCGCCGTCCTCGAGCCGGTGAGGACGCGCCTGCTGAACAGCAAGGGCCGCTTTCGCAGCCTGGGCGCCGATTACCTGGCCTACGCCCTGATCGACGTGGTGGTGGACCATTACTTCGTCGTGCTGGAGCGCTTCGGCAACCGCATCGAGGAGGTGGAGAGCCGCCTGGTGCTGCACGGTCATCCGCAGAGCGTGCCGGCCATCCAGCGGCTCAAGCGCGACGCCATCCTGCTGCGCAAGACCGCGTGGCCGCTGCGGGAGCTGCTCAACGAGCTGCGGCGCGGGGACAACCCCTTCTTCCAGAAGGCCACCCAGGTCTATCTGCGCGATGTCTACGACCACGTCATCGAGATCATCGATACCGTGGAGACCTTCCGCGACATGCTGTCCGGCATGCTGGACATCTACCTGTCCAGCATCAACAACCGGACCAACGAGGTCATGAAGATCCTCACCGTGATCGCCACCATTTTCATTCCGCTGACCTTCATCACCGGCGTCTTCGGCATGAACTTCAAGGACATGCCGATACTCGACTACCCATGGGCCTTCCCGGCGACCCTGCTCGTCATGGCCGGGATCGCCGGCGGCATGCTGCTCTTCTTCCGGCGCAAGCGCTGGCTCGGCGGCTTCGGCCGGCGCTAGGCCAGGCGCAGCGCCGTGGTCCGGATCAGTTCCATGAGCGGCGCCGGGTAGACGCCCAGCCACACGAGCAGCAGCGCCAGCACGGCCAGCACCAGGCTGCCCGCCTGCGACAGGCGGATGTCGTGGGCGGCCGGCGCGGCGGCGGGCGGCACCTGGTACATGACCACGATCACCCGCAGGTAATAGAAAAGGCCGATGGCGCTGCCGGTGACCAGGGTGGCCAGCAGGCCCCAGCGGGCCGCCTCGACGCCGGCGGCGAAGGCGTAGAACTTGCCGATGAAGCCCACTGTCAGCGGAATGCCGGCCAGCGACAGCAGCATGGCCGTGAAGGCGCCGGCCAGCCAGGGTCGCTGCCAGAAAAGCCCGCGGTAGTCCGCCAGATCGTCCAGCTCGCGGCCCTGGGCCGGGGCGGAGAGCAAGGTGACGACGGCGAAGGCGCCCAGGGTCATCACGAAGTAGGCCACCAGATAATAGCTCACCGCCTCCACCGCCAGCTCGCCGCCCACCAGGAAGGCCACCAGCGCGTAGCCCATGTGGGCGATGGAGGAGTAGGCCAGGAGGCGCTTGACATTGTCCTGCAGCAGGGCGAGCAGGTTGCCGGCCAGCATGGAGGCGACGGCCACGAAGCTCAGCACCAGCCCGAGACCGGCCAGCCGGTAGGCATCCGCCTCGACGAAGTAGCGCAGCAGGAAGGCCAGCACCGCGCCCTTGGACACCGTGGCCACGAAGGCGGTCACCGGCGCCGGCGCGCCCTCGTAGACGTCCGGCGTCCACATGTGGAAGGGCACCAGGGACAGCTTGAAGCCCACGCCCACCGTGATCAGGGCCAGGCCGGCGAGCACGTAGACATCGCGCAGGACCTGGTCGGTGGCCAGCAGCGGGGCCATGGCGGCGAAGCCCAGGGTGCCCAGCGCGGCGTAGAGCAGCGCGATGCCGAAGAGCAGAAAGGCGGAGGACACGCTGGCCAGGATCAGGTACTTGATGCCGGCCTCCAAGGGGCGCTCTTCGTTGACGGCGTAGGCGATCAGGGCGAAGAGGGACACGCTGAGCAGCTCCAGTCCGAGGAAAAAGGCGGCGAAGTGGCTGCTCGCCACCAGCACGGCCGCGCCGAGGGTGGCGAGCAGCAGGAGGATGTAGAACTCGCCGTGGTAGAACTCGCCGGCGTGGCCGGCGCGGCCCTCCAGATAAGCGTAGGACAGGACCGCCACCGCCAGGCTCGCGGCGAAGACGAGCCCCATGTAGAAGAGCGCGTAGGGATCGATGACCAAGAGCGGCGTGACCTGCTGCGGGCCTGCGCGCGCGGCGAGCGGCAGGGCCGCCAGGGCGAGCCCGAGGCCGGCCAGGGAGGCGCCGGTGGCCAAGTGATGGCGGCGGTAGAAGGCCACCAGCAGCATGACGCCGACCACCGCGGCGGCCAGCACCAGGATGGGCAGGAGCGCCAGCAGGGCCGCGGCGCTCATGGCGCGGCTCCTACGAGCGACAGATGGCCGCTGGCGGCGTGCTGCAGGCCGGCCAGAGCCGGTGCCGCCGCGTCCAGCACCGGCTGCGGATAGACGCCGAGCCAGACGAGCGCGACGGCCATGGCCAGCAGGGCGGCCATTTCCCGCGCCGAAAAGTCCGCCAGCGCCGTTTGCGCCCGCAGTGGGCCGTGGAAGACCCGCTGCACCAGGATCAGGGCGTAGACGGCGGCGGCGATGAGGCCCAGGGCCGCCAGCACGGCGAAGGTGGCGTCCGCCCGGAAGGCGCCCAGCAGCACCAGGAATTCGGCCACGAAGTTACCGAGCCCGGGCAGGCCCAGGGAGGCGATGGCGAAGAATTGGGCCAGGGCGGCCATGCGCGGCGCCTGCGCCCAGAGCCCGCCCATGCGGCGCATGTCGCGGGTGTGCAGGCGCGCCTGCAGGGCGCCGGCCACCATGAAAAGCGCGCCGGTGCTGATGCCGTGAGCGATCATCTCCATCACCGTGCCCTGCAGGGCCAGCGTGTTCCAGGCGAAGACGCCCAGCAGCACGAAGCCCATGTGGCTGACGCTGGTGTAGGCCACCAGCCGCTTGAAATCGGTCTGGGCGAAGGCCAGCACGGCGCCGTAGACGATGCCGGCGACGCCCAGCGCCATGCCGAGCGGCGCGAAGTCGAGGGCCGCGCCGGGGGTGAGCGGCACCGCGAAGCGCAACAGGCCGTAGGCGCCGGTCTTCAGGAGGATGCCGGCCAGGAGGACGCTGCCGCCGGTGGGTGCCTCGGTGTGGGCGTCCGGCAGCCAAGTGTGGAAGGGCACGGCCGGCAGCTTGACGGCGAAGGCGACGAAGAAACCCAGCATGATCCACATGGCCGTCTGCGCGCCCAGGGGCGTGCCCAGGAGCACGAAGTAGTCGAAGCTGAGCACGCCGGTGGCGCGCTGGTGCGCCAGCACCAGCGCTAGGATGGCGACCAGCATCAGCAGGCCGCTCGCTTGGGTGAAGATGAAGAATTTGATGGCGGCGTTGAGGCGGTTCTCGTGGCCCCAGAGGGCGATCACGAAGTACATGGGGACCAGCATCACTTCCCAGAAAACGAAGAAAAGGAAGAGGTCCAGGGCCAGGAAGACGCCCAGCACCCCGGCCAGGGTCCACAGCACGTTGAAGTAGTAAAAGCCGCTGCGCGAGCGGATCTCGCGCCAGGAGGCGGCCACCGCCATCAGGCCCAGAAAGAGAGTGAGCAGCACCATCACAAGGCTCAGGCCGTCGAGGCCGAGGTGAAAGCCGATGCCGAAGCGCGGAATCCACGGCGCGCTGAGCTCCAGGAGCCAGGGGCTCTGTAGCGGGCTGCGCAACGGCGCGGCGTGCGCCGTCCACAGGGACAGCCCCAGGGCCAGGTCGACGAGCAGGGCCATGAGCGCGATCCAGCCCGGCCATGCGGGATGCCAGCGCTCCGCGCGCCAGGCCAGCAGGCCGGCGGCGAGGGGGACCAGGAGCAGCCAGAGCAGGGTCATGGCAGCACCGCCAGTAGGATGACGAGGACTGCGCCCACGGCGATGCCGGCGGCGTACCAGCGCAGCAGGCCGGCCTGGCTGCGGCTCAGCGCCCAGTGGGCGACGCGGCTGAACTGGGCGGTGCCGTCGTAGAGCCAGTCGATTAGGTCATGGCGGTTCACCCGCGCCAGCCACAGGAAAGGGCGCACCAGCAGGCGGTCGTAGAGCCAATCGAAGCCCCAGCCGCCGCGCCAGAAGCGCCACAGGGTCCTGAGGCCGGGCCGGGCGGCGAGGACGGCGGCGCGCTGCGGGCGGCGCAGGAAGAGAAGATAGGCGAGCCCGATGCCGGCCAGGGCCGCTGCGCCAGAGAGCAGCTGCAAGGTGAGTTCGAGCCCCGGTCCCACGTGCCCGGCGGTCGCCGGCAGGACCGGGCGCAGGAAATCGGACAGGAGCGGCCGGTCGCCCAGGGTCGGCGGCAGCTCCACGAAGCCGCCGACCAGCGACAGGACGGCGAGCAGCACGAGCGGGATGCGCATCGCCGGGCCCGGCGAATGGCCCAGCGTACCGCGCGCTTCGCCGAAGAAGGCGATGAAGACCAGCCGGAAGCTGTAGGCCCCGGTAATGAAGGCGCCGAACCAGCCCGTCGCCCACAGCCAGGGGCCGGCCCGGGGCGCGGCCCAGGCCGCCGTCAGGATGAGGTCCTTGCTGTAGAAGCCGGCGGTGACGAGCGGCAGGGCGGCGAGCGCGGCGCTGCCGATGAGAAAGGTCCAGAACACCAGCGGCAGGCGCTGGCGCAGGC
Organism: Thermithiobacillus tepidarius DSM 3134; assembly: GCF_000423825.1. Taxonomy (NCBI): domain Bacteria; kingdom Pseudomonadati; phylum Pseudomonadota; class Acidithiobacillia; order Acidithiobacillales; family Thermithiobacillaceae; genus Thermithiobacillus; species Thermithiobacillus tepidarius. Next base: position 170,422 of record NZ_AUIS01000006.1, on the reverse strand, counting down.
CGCCCATCCTGCGGATGTCCTGCTCGTGGTGCATGGCGTGGATCACCGAGCCGGCCGCCAGGAAGAGCAGCGCCTTGAAGAAAGCGTGGGTCATGAGGTGGAAGATGGCCGCCGACCAGGCGCCGACGCCGAGGGCCAGGAACATGTAGCCGATCTGGCTCATGGTGGAGTAGGCCAGGATGCGCTTGATGTCCCACTGGACCAGGGCGGTGAAGCCGGCGAGCAGCAGGGTGGCGGCGCCGATGACGGCAACCAGGAACTGCACGTCGGGCGCCAGGGTGAAGAGCACGTGGGTGCGGGCGATGAGGTAGACGCCCGCCGTGACCATGGTGGCGGCATGGATCAGCGCGCTCACCGGCGTGGGGCCGGCCATGGCGTCGGGCAGCCAGGTCTGCAGGGGCAGTTGCGCCGACTTGCCCACCGCGCCGCCCAGGAGCAGCAAGGCCGCCGCCACCGCCAGGCCCGAGCCCGCCGGCCACTGCTGCGCCGCGCGCTCCAGCAGGGCCTGGATGTCCAGGGTGCCGAGCTGGGTAAAGAGCAGAAAGAGGCCGATGATGAAGGCCACGTCGCCGACCCGGGTCACCACGAAGGCCTTGCGCGCGGCCAGGCCGTTGGCCGGGTCCTGATACCAGAAGCCGATCAGGAGATAGCTGCACAGCCCTACGCCCTCCCAGCCGAGGTAAAGGAGCAGCAGATTGTCGGCCAGCACCAGCACCAGCATGGCCGCCACGAAGAGGTTCATGTAGGCGAAGAAGCGGGCATGGCCGGGGTCGTCGGCCATGTACTCGGTGGAGTAGAGGTGGATCAAAAAGCCCACGCCTGTGATCACCCCCATCATCACCAGCGCCAGCGGGTCGAGATGAAAGGCGATGCGCGGCGCGAGTTCCCCCAGCGCCATCCAGGTCCACAGGACCTGCGTGTAGGCGTGCTCCGGCGGCGGCGCGTTGAGAAAGTCGACGGCGATGAGCAGGGTGACCAGCGCGGCCAGGCCCACCGCGCCGACGCCGACGAGCTGGATGCCGCGCCGCGTCAGGCGCCCGCCGGCCAGCACCAGCACGAGATAGCCGAGCAGGGGCAGGGCGGGCACCAGCCACAGGAGGCGCAGCATCTCAACCTCGCATCCGGCTGGCGCTGTCGGCGTCCAGCGTCCGGAAGCGGTGGTCCAACTGCAGGATCAGGGCCAGGCCGACCGCCGCCTCCGCCGCCGCCAGGGTGATCACCAGGATGAACATGATCTGGCCGTCGGCCTGGCCCCAGCGCGAGCCGGCCACCACGAAGGCAAGCCCGGCGGCATTGAACATGACCTCGAGGCCCATGAGGATGAAGATGAGATTGCGGCGCACCAGCACGGCCGCCAGGCCGAGGACGAAAAGCAGGGCGGCGAGCAGGAGACCGTGCTCCAGGGGGACGGCGCTCATCGGCGCGCCTCCTGGTCCATGCGCTGGTCCGGCTCGTCGCGTCGGCCCAGGTGGTAGGCGGCCACCAGGCCGGCGGTGAGCAGCAGCGAGGCGAGCTCGACGGCCAGCAGATAGGGGCCGTAGAGCAGGATGCCCACCTCCCGGGCCTCCACCACCCGCGTGCCCGTCAGCCCGCCGTGCTCCTGCAGCAGCAGGTACAGCAACTCATCGAGCAGGATGAAGGACAGCAGCGCCGGACCCGCCCAGATGCCGGGCCGCAGCCAGCGCCGTTCCTGCTCGGTGGCGGCGCGGCCCAGGTTGAGCATCATCACCACGAAGACGAAGAGCACCACGATGGCGCCCGCGTAGATGATCACCTCCAGGGCTGCGGCGAAGGGAGCGCCGAGGATGTAGAAAATGAGCGCCACCGCCAGCAGCGAGACGATCAGGTAAAGGAGAGCGTGCACGGCGTCCAGGCGGGTGATCATCATCACCGTGGCCAGGATGGCAACCAGCGCGGCAAGATAGAAGGCGATGTCCATGGTGTCCTCTCCGGGGTTCACGGCAGCAGGCTGTGCACGTCCACGGGCGGCGCCTCGTTTTCGGCCTCGCCCTTGTCCTTGCCCCGGATGGCCAGCCCCGAGACCCGGTAGAAGCTGTAGTCGGGGTACTTGCCGGGGCCGTTGATGAGCAGGTCCTCCTTCTCGTAGACCAGATTGCGGCGATCGTACTCGCACATCTCGTAGTCCGGGGTGAGCTGGATGGCGTAGGTAGGACAGGCTTCCTCGCAGAAGCCGCAGAAGATGCAGCGCGAGAAATTGATGCGGAAGAACTCGGGATACCAGCGGCCGTCCTCGCGCTCGGCTTTCTGCAGGGCGATGCAGTCCACCGGACAGGCCACCGCGCAGAGATAGCAGGCCACGCAGCGCTCCTCGCCGTCGGGATCGCGGGAGAGGATGATGCGGCCGCGCCAGCGCGGCGGCAGGTAGGGCTTTTCCTCGGGATACTGCACCGTCACGCGCTTGCGGAAGAGGTGCAGGAAGATGTCCCACATGGTGCGCAATTGACTCCACATCGGCGACCTCCTAGGGCGTCCCGCGCGCGAGCACCAGCCCGCCCGTCACCACGAGGTTGAGCAGCGCCAAGGGCAGCATCAGCTTCCAGCCGAAGGCCATGAGCTGATCGTAGCGCGGGCGCGGCAGCGAGGCCCGCAGCAGGATGAAAAGCCCCACGAACACGGCGGTCTTGAGGGCGAACCAGAGCAGGGGCGGCAGCAGCGGTCCCTGCCAGCCGCCGAAGAACAGCACCACGATCATGGCTGAACTCAGGAGAATGCCAAGGTATTCGCCGACGAAGAACATGCCGAACTTCAAGCCCGAATATTCGGTGTGATAGCCCGCCACCAGTTCTGCCTCCGATTCGGGCAGGTCGAAGGGCAGACGGTGGGTCTCGGCGACGCTGGCGATGATGAAGAGCAGCAGGCCCAGGAACTGGGGCACGGCGAACCACAGATGCCGCTGCGCCTCGACGATCTCGCGCAGGTTGAAGGAGCCGGCCAGCATGACCACGCCCATGATGGACAGGCCCATGAAGACCTCGTAGGTCAGCGTCTGGGCCGAGGCGCGCAGGCTGCCCAGCAGCGCGTACTTGTTGTTGGAGGCCCAGCCGGCCAGCATGGCGCTGTAGACGGCCAACGAGCCCATGGCCAGGAAGAAGAGCAGGCCGATGTTGAGGTCGACGATCCAGACGCCCGGAGCGAAGGGCAGCACGGCGAAGGCGAGCAGGGTCACGGCGACCACCACCGCCGGGGCGAGGATGAAGACCGCCCGGTCGGCGAAGGGCGGCGTCCAGTCCTCCTTGGTGAAGATCTTGATCATGTCGGCCACCACCTGCAGGAGGCCGAAGGGGCCGACGCGGTTGGGGCCGTAGCGGTCCTGCCACAGGCCGAGCAGGCGGCGCTCCACCCAGATGAGCAGCGCCGCCAGCGTCAGGATCACCAGCAGGATGCCGCCGATGTTCAGCAGGGCGCGCACGTTTTCGCTCATGGCGCTTGACCTCCCTCGATGCGGGCCCAAGCCGGCAGGGTGATTCCGACCAGGCCCGGCAGGCCCGGAGGCAGGCCGGCCAGGCCCGCGGGCAGTTCGGGCCGGATGCGCACCGGCAGGCGTTGCGGGCCGCTGGCAAGCCGCACGGTCGCCAGGCCGCCGTCGCCGATGCCGAGCGCGGCCGCATCCGCCGCGTTCAGCGCCAGATAGGGCGCCGGCGCGCGCTCGGCCACGGCCGGCGCGAGTGCGCTCAGCTCCTCCGAGCCGAAGAGATGGTAAAGCGGCACCAGCAGCCATTCCCTCGGGCGGCGCCGGAATGCCGGCGGCACGTCGGCGAAGTAGGGCGGGACGGCGTCGGCGGCCGGCTCGATCAGGCGCCGCCCGGGGTCGCCGCCGCGCAGCGACTCGCCTACCTCGTCCTGGAACTTGTTCACGGACTGGATGGAGTTCCAGCCCGGCGCCCAGAAAAAGGGGATGAGGGGTGCCGGCTCGGGCCCGTAGTAGCCTTCCATGGTGAAGGACAGCGGCGAGTCGGGATCCTGCGGCGGCTTGGGCTCGTGGACGGTGAGGTCGGCCAGGACTGCGGTGCGGCCGCTGTAGCGGTGCGGCTCCCGTTCGAGCTTCATGCCCGCGATTCGGAAGCGGGCCGAGGGCGCCACCTGGGTGATCGGGGCGAACTGGGGCAGCGCCTCGGCGCAGGCGGCGATGACGTCGTCCAGATTCTGCCAGGCCGCGGCCCGCGCATCTCCGGCGGCCGCCCCCAGGTCGCGCAGCCAGCGCCAGCTCTCCTGCACGTCGCCGGCGGGCGGCACCGGCGTGAAGACCTGGAAGAAGCGCTGCATGCGTCCTTCGCTGCTCACCAGCGTGCCGTCCGCCTCGGCGAAGGTGCCGGCCGGCAGCACCAGTTCGGCATCTTCCGTGGTCCCGTGCGTCAGGCAATCGATGGCGATGACGTGGCGTGCCGCGCCCAGGCCGGCATCCACGCTGTCCCGGTCCATGCGCCGGTACAGGTCGTTCTCCAACACGATCAGCGTGTCCGCCTCCCCCGTGCGCAGGGCTTGGAGGGCGGCGTCGAGCGGGCGGCCGCCCATGAGCGCGAGCCCGAAGCTGTTGCACTCGGGCGCGGTGAAGCACAGCGCGGCATCGCAGCCGTCCCGGCACAGGGCCCAGGCCACGTTGGCCGCCGCCTGGATCAGCGCCTCGCTGCCGCTGCTCGGGCCGGCGATGATGAGCGGGCGCCGGGCGGATTGCAGGGCCTGGGCCACTTGGCGGGCCAGCTGTTGCACCGCGTCCGGCAGATCCGGCACGGCGGGGGCGGCCGGGTCCAGGGCGTGGGCCACCGCCAGGCCGAAGCGCGCCAGTTCGTCCGGGCTGCCGTGGTAGGTGCCGGTCGCGATGTCGTCGAGGCGGGTGGCGGCGAAGCAGGCGATGTAGAGCGGGCTCTTGGCGTCCTTGCTGGCGTTGCGCACCACCGCGTCGTTCCAGCGGTCGATGCGCAGATGGTCGGCAATGTCCCAGGCGGCATGGCGCACCGCCTGACGCAGGCTCAGGGCCAGGCGCGGGGCGGTGTTCAGAAGGTCCTCGCCCAGCACGAGGACGGCATCGGCCTGCTCGGCGTCGCGCAGGGACGGCGTGCGGGCCGGGCCCTGGCGCAGAATGTCCAGCATGCGGGCCAGGAGGCGCTGCTCCCGGGCGGCGAGGCCGCTGTAAAAATGTTCCGCGCCCACCAGGCGGTACAGGGCGAAATTGGCCTCCAGCGAGGCGCGCGGCGAGCCGATGCCGATGACGCGGCGCCCGGCGATCAACTGGGCGGCGTGCTGCACCGCCATTCCCCGGGTCACCGCCAGGGCCTCTGTTTCTCCCGGCCGGCGCAGCCGGGACTGGCGCAGGCGCCGGTCGCCGTTGACGAAGCCGTAGCCGAAGCGTCCGCGGTCGCAGAGAAAATAGCCGTTGACCTCGCCGTTGTAGCGGTTGAGGATGCGCCGCACGGCGTTGCCGCGCTCGTTGGGATGGGTGTTGCAGCCCAGGCCGCAGTGCACGCACACGGACGGCGCGCCGCGCAGGTCCCACTTGCGGGCGTAGCGCTTGCCCAGGGTCTTGTCGGTGAAGACGCCGGTCGGGCAGACCTCCACCAGATTGCCGCTGAACTCGTTTTCCAGCACGCCGTCAGCCTGGCGGCCGAAGTAGACGTGATTATGCATGCCGAGGGCTTGCAGGTCGTGGCCGCCGGCATAATCGCCGTAGAAGCGCACGCAGCGGTAGCAGGCGATGCAGCGGTTCATCTCGTGATTGATGAAGGGGCCCAGGTACTGGTTGCGGAAGGTGCGCTTGCGGAAGCGGTAGCGGCGGTAGACGTGGCCGGTCATGACCGTCATGTCCTGCAGATGGCACTCGCCGCCTTCCTCGCAGACCGGGCAGTCGTGGGGATGATTGGTCATCAGCCACTCGATCACGCCGGCGCGGAAGGCCTTGGCTTCGGGCTCGTCGATGGCGATGCGCGTGCCGTCGGCGGCCGGGGTCATGCAGGCCATGACAATCCGCCCGCGGGTGTCCTGCTCATCCCGGTACTGCTTGACCGCGCACTGGCGGCAGGCGCCCACCGAGCCCAGCGCCGGATGCCAACAGAAGTAGGGCAGGTCGAAGCCGAGCGACAGGCAAGCGTGCAGCAGGTTGTCCGCCGGATCGGCCTCGTAGGGCCGGCCGTCAATGTAGATGGTCGCCATGGTCGGCCCCCCAGGGACAGCGTCGCTCGCGGATGTGCCGCTCGAAATCCTCCCGGAAGTGGCGCAGTCCGCTTTGCAGCGGCTCCATGGCGCCCGGCGCCAGGCCGCAGAAGGTGTAGCCCGGACCGAGGAAGCGGGTGTGCATGGCCAGGAGCTCCAGATCTTCGGGCGCGCCGCGGCCGGCGTCGATGGCCGCCAGGGTCTGCTGCACCCAGGGCAGGCCGTCGCGGCAGGGCGTGCACCAGCCGCAGGACTCCCGTGCGAAGAAGTGCTCCAGGTTGGCGAGCAGGCCCACGGGGCAGGTCTGGTCATCGAGCACGATCATGGTGCCGGTGCCTAGGCGGCTGCCCACCGTGGCCATGGAATCGAAGTCCATGGCCACGTCCAGCTGCTCCGGCAGCACGAACTCGGTGGAGGCGCCGCCCGGCAGCACCCCGCGCAGGGCGAGGCCGTCGCGCAGGCCGCCGGCGTGCGCTTCCAGGATCTCGCGCATGGGCGTGCCCATGGGCAGCTCCCAGGTGCCGGGCCGCCGCACCTTGCCGCTCACGCCGTAGATCTTGGTGCCGCCCGCCTGGCCGCGCCCGAGGGCCTTGAACCACTCGGCCCCATGCAGCACGATGTGCGGCACGTTGCACAGGGTTTCCACGTTGTTGACGATGGTCGGCCTGCCCCAGAGGCCGCTCACCGCCGTGCGCACCCCCTTGGCGCGCGGGATGGCGCGCCGCCCCTCCAGGGCATTCAAAAGGGCGCTGGCCTCGCCGCAGATGTAGCGCCCGGCGCTGATGTGCAGGTAAAGCTCGAGATGGTAGCCCGAATGGAGGATGTCGCGGCCGAGGTAGCCCCCGGCGTAGGCTTCGGCGATGGCCCGCTGCAATCGTTGCGCCGCCAGCACATACTCGCCGCGCAGGAAGATGTAGGCCACGTCGGCCTGGATGGCGTAGGCGCTCACGACGATGGCCTCGACCATCTGATGCGGGTCGCCTTCCAGCAGCAGGCGGTCCTTGAAGGTGCCGGGCTCCATCTCGTCGGCGTTGACCACGAGATACTTGGGCCGCGGGGCGTCCGGCCCCATGGGCACGGCGCTCCACTTGCGCCCGGTGGGGAAGCCGGCGCCGCCCATGCCGCGCAGCCCGGCTTCGGTGACCAGGCGGGTGATGGCCTGTGGCGCCAGGGTGAGCGCCTGGCGCAGGGCCTGGTAGCCGCCGGCCTGCTCATAGCTCCGCAGGTCCAAAGGCTCCCGGTCCGGGCGGATGTGCTGGGTGAGCGGCGTGTCCATGGGCGCTCCGCTAGGAGTATCGGTCCAGAAGGGCGTCGAGCCGCTCGGGATCGAGGTCCCCGTGCAGCGTGTCGTCGATCATCATCGCCGGCGCGTGATCGCAGGCGCCGAGACAAGGGGCGGGCAGCAGCGTGAAGCGCCCGTCGGCGCTGGTCTCGCCGAAGCCGATGCCGAGCCGCGCCGCCAGTTGCGCGCGCACGCGCCCGTAGCCCATGATCCAGCAGCTCACGCTGTCGCAGAGAAAGATCACGTGCCGGCCGACCGGGCGGCGGAACACCCGGTTGTAGAAGGTCGCCACTGCGTCCACCTCCGCCGGCGACATGGCCAGCGCCTCGGCGATGTCGCGCACCGCCTCGTCGGATACCCAGCCGCGATGCCGCTGCACGATGAGCAGGGCATCGATGCACACCGCCTGCCGGTCGGGGTAGCGCTGCAGTTCGGCCTCGATTTCCTCTCGCTCCTCGGCGCTCAGCATTTTGGCCCCCTAGCGGTCCACGTCTGCCATCACGAAATCCAGGCTGCCCAGAATGGCGACGAGATCCGGCACCATCAGCCCGCGGCTCAAGAGCGGGATGGTCTGCAGGTGCGGGAAGGACGGCGTGCGGATGCGGGTGCGGTAGGACATGGTGCTGCCGTCGCTGATCAGATAGTAGCTGTTGTTGCCCTTGGTGGCCTCGATGCCGATGCTGGCCTCGCCCGGCGGAATCACCGGCCCCCAGCTCACGTTCAGAAAGTGCGTGATGAGGGTCTCGATGTCGTGCATGGTGTAGCCCTTGAGCGGCGGCGTGGTCAGCGGATGATCGGCCTTGTGGGGGCCGTCCGGCATCTGCTCCAGGCACTGCTCGATGATGCGCAGGCTCTGGCGCATCTCGGCGATGCGCACCACCGCCCGGTCGTAGCAGTCGCCGTGCGCGGCGGTGGGGATTTCGAAGTCGAAATGCTCGTAGCCCGAGTAGGGGCGCCGCTTGCGGAAGTCCCAGGCAAAGCCGCAGGCGCGCAGGTTGGGGCCGGTCACGCCCCACTCGATGGCTTCGTCCAGGGTATAGGCGCCGATGCCCTGGGTGCGTTTCTTGAAGATGCGGTTCTGCATGACCATGCGCTCGTACTCGTCCAGGCGCCCAGGCAGGTAATCCAGGAATTCGCGCACCAGCCGGTCCCAACCCCGCGGCAGGTCCGCCGCCACGCCGCCGATGCGGTACCAGGCCGGATGCATGCGAAAGCCGGTGATGGCCTCGACCACGTCGTAGACGCGCTCACGGTCGGTGAACATGTAGAAGACCGGCGACAGGGCGCCCACGTCCTGGGCAAGGGTGCCGTAGAAGAGCAGGTGGCTGCCGATGCGGAAGAACTCCGCCAGCATGATGCGGATCACCTTCACCCGGTCGGGCACCTCGATGCCGGCGAGCCGTTCGACCGCCAGCACGTAGGGCAGGTTGTTCATCACCCCGCCCAGGTAATCGATCCGGTCGGTGTAGGGGATGTAGGTGTGCCAGGACTGGCGCTCGCCCATCTTCTCTGCGCCGCGATGGTGATAGCCGATGTCCGGCACCGCGTCGATGATCTCCTCGCCGTCGAGCTGCAGAATGACGCGAAAGACGCCGTGCACGCTGGGGTGGTTCGGTCCCAGGTTCAGGAACATGAAATCGGTGCCGTCGCTGGCGCGCCGCATGCCCCATGCCTCGGGCTTGAAGCGCAGCGCCTCCTGCTCGGCCGCGTAGCGCTCGGGCGACAGCGTGAACGGCCCCATCTCGGTGGCGCGCGCCGGGTGGTCCTTGCGCAGCGGGTGTCCCACCCAGGTCGGCGGCATCAGGATGCGGCGCAGGTGCGGATGGCCCTCGACGCGGATGCCGAACATATCCCAGATTTCCAGCTCGTACCAGTTGGCCGCCGGCCACAGGTCGGTCACGGTCGGGATGGCCGGCGCCTCGCCGTGCAGCGCCACCTTCAGGCGGATGTCGGCGTTGCGTTCGTAGGACAGCAGATGATAGACAACGGTGAAATCGCTGGGCGGCTGGCCCTCGCGGTGGCTGCGGATGCGCTCGTCGATGGCGGTGAGATCGTAGAGCACCTGGTAGGGCGGCTGCGCCTCCCGCTTCAGATAGCGCAGCACCGCGCGCACCTGGTCCTTGCCCACCCAGAAGGTGGGAATGGCGTCGCGGGTAGGTTGGGCCGTGAAAGCGGCCGTCCCGAAGCGGGCGTGGAGCTCGCCGGCGATGTCCGGAGCGCCGTCTGCCTCCGCCACAGCCGCTTGGCGCTCCTGGATTGCCATGGCTAGACCTCGTCCGGGCTGCGCAATACGGTGGTCCGCTGGTTGAGCGCGCGTTTTTGCTCGCGCACGCTCCCGGGCGGCTTCGGCAGGCGTTCCACGCCCTGTGGGCCGATCATCCAGCCCAAGGGGCGCCGCTCCTTGCCGATGGCGTCCTGCAGCAGCATCAGGCCCTGCAGCAGGGTGTCCGGGCGCGGCGGGCAGCCCTGCACGTAGACGTCCACCGGCAGGAACTTGTCCACGCCCTGGACCACGCTGTAGATGTCGTACATGCCGCCGGAGTTGGCGCAGGAGCCCATGGAGATCACCCAGCGCGGCTCCAGCATCTGCTCGTAGAGGCGCTGGATCACCGGCGCCATCTTGATGAAGACGGTGCCGGAAATGACGATGAGATCCGCCTGCCGCGGCGTGGCGCGGATCACTTCCGCGCCGAAGCGGGCGATGTCATAGGGGCTGGTGAAGGCGGTGGCCATCTCCACGTAGCAGCAGGACAGGCCGAAGTTGAAGGGCCAGAGGGAGTGCTTGCGGCCCCAGGAAACCAGTTCCTGCAGATTGGCCAGCAGCACGTTGCGGCGCAGGTCCTCGTCCAGATCGCCGTCGGCCGGGCGGGGAGCAGATTCCGATGCATTGCTCAGCCACCAGATCATATCGGTCTCCTGTGCCTAGCGGGTGCGCGTGCGGCTGCGCGGCGGCGCCCAGTCCAGGGCGCCCAGGCGCCACAGGTAGACGAGGGCGGCAACCAGGATGAAGACGAAGACGGCAGCCTCGATGAAGCCGGCCCAGCCCGCCTCGCGCACGGCGATGGCCCAGGCGAAGAGGTAGACCGCCTCCAGATCGAAGATCACGAAGAACATGGCGATCAGGTAGAACTTGGCGGACAGGCGCAGGCGCGCCGTGCCCACCGGCAGGACGCCGGATTCGAAGGGCTCCACCGTCGCCCGGGGCGGCGGGCCCGGATGGCGCGCACCCAGCATGTGGGACAGGCTCAGCATGGCGGCCACCAGGACCAGCACGATGGCGGCGTACAGCACCAGGGGCCACAGACCGTTCGATTCCATGTCCGCCTCCCGTCCGAGGAGAAGACTGCCGAGGGCTCATACTTGAACAGGGCGGCGGGGGGAACAATCAGCCTAAGGTTAGTCGAGGCTGGCTGCGGACGTGAAAAAGCCCGTCGGCCCGGGCGGCCGACGGGCGGATGGAGGGGCGGGGATCAGCGGCCCAGCTGCCGCACCGTCTCCTCGTTTTCCAGGGTGGAGGTGTCCTGGGTGATCTCCTCGCCGCGGGCAATGGCGCGCAACAGCCGACGCATGATCTTGCCCGAGCGGGTCTTGGGCAGGTTGTCCGTGAAGCGGATGTCGTCGGGCTTGGCGATGGGGCCGATGGCCTCGCTCACGTGCTGGCGCAGGGCTTCGGTCAAGCGGTCGCGGTCATCCTGCACGTGGGACTGGCGCAGGATGACGAAGGCGGTGATGGCCTCGCCCTTGATCTCGTGCGGGCGGCCCACCACCGCCGCCTCGGCCACGGCCGGGTGGGAGACCAGGGCGGACTCGATCTCCATGGTGCCCAGGCGATGGCCGGATACGTTCAGCACGTCGTCGATGCGCCCCATGATCCAGTAATAGCCGTCGGCGTCGCGGTGCGCGCTGTCGCCGGCCACGTAGTAGCGATTCTGGAACTTGGCCCAGTAGGTTTCCAGGTAGCGCGCGTCGTTGCCCCAGACGGTGCGCAGCATGCCCGGCCACGGCCGCTTGACCACCAGATAGCCGCCCGCCTCCGTGCCCTGCACCGGATCGCCCTCCTCGTCGACGATGTCGGGGAAGATGCCGGGCAGGGGACGGGTGCAAGAGCCCGGCTTGAGCGGCGTCACGCCGGGCAGCGGGGCGATCAGGTGGCCGCCCGTTTCCGTCTGCCACCAGGTGTCCACCACCGGGCAGCGCTCCTTGCCGATCACCCGGTAGTACCACATCCAGGCCTCGGGGTTGATGGGCTCGCCCACGGTGCCCAGCAGGCGCAGGGAGCTGAGATCGTACTTGCCCGGCCACTCCTCGCCCAGCTTCATCAGGGCGCGGACGGCGGTGGGCGCGGTGTAGAAGACGCTGACGCCGTGGCGCTCGATCATGGCCCAGAAGCGGCCGGCGTCCGGATAGGTGGGCACGCCCTCGAACAGGAGCACGGTGGCGCCCACCGCCAGCGGGCCATAGAGGGCGTAGGTGTGGCCGGTGACCCAGCCGATGTCGGCGGTGCACCAGTACACGTCCTCGGGCTTGATGTCGAAGACCCAGCGCATGGTCAGCGCGGACCAGAGCAGATAGCCGCCGCTGCTGTGCACGATGCCCTTGGGCTTGCCGGTGGAGCCGGAGGTGTAAAGCACGAAGAGGGGATGCTCGGCGTTCACGGACACGGCGGGGCATTGGGGCTCGGCGTCCTGCATCAGCTCGTGCCACCACAGGTCGCGGCCGTCCAGCATGTCCACCTCCTGGCCGGTGCGGCGCAGCACCACCACTTTGTCCACCGAATGGCCGTCGCGCATGAGGGCTTGGTCGGCGTGCTGCTTGAGGTGCACCACCCGGCCGGCGCGGAAGCCGCCGTCGGCGGTGATCAGCAGCTTGGCCTGGGTGTCCTCGATGCGGTCCTTGAGGGCCTCGGCGGAAAAGCCGCCGAAGACCACGCTGTGGATGGCGCCGAGGCGGGCGCAGGCCAGCATGGCGACGGCTGCTTCCGGCACCATGGGCATGTAGATGGCCACCCGGTCGCCGGTGGTGATGCCGAGCTTCTTCAGCACATTGGCGAAGCGGCTGACTTCGCGGTGCAACTGGCCGTAGGTGAAGGTCCGCACCTCGCCATCCTCGCCTTCCCAGATCAGCGCGGCCTTGTTGCGGGTCGGGCTGCTCAGGTGGCGGTCCAGGCAGTTGGCGGCGACGTTCAGCTCGCCGTCGGCGAACCAGCGGTAGAAGGGCGCCCGGCTGTCGTCCAGCACCTGCGTGAAGGGCTTGTCCCAGGCGAGCTCCTGGCGGGCCAGGTCGCCCCAGAAGCCGGACGGGTCCTCCTCCGCGCGCCGGCACAGGGCGGCGTACTGCTCGCTGTTCAGGTTGGCCTGCCGGGCGAAGTCCTCGTGCACGGGGAAGACGCGCGCCTCCGTCAAAATGGATTCCAGTTGAATGCCGCTCATGAATCTCTCCTCGGGCTGGCGGTTATGCTTGGGTCCATCTTAAGGCGCCGGGGCGCTTTCGCCAAGCCTCGACAGGACGCCGCGCCCATAAGCCCGATCCCCCGGCCGGACGGTTTTCGGTTATGCTGGTCGCCACATTTCAGCAGGAGGCGACATGGAAAAAGGGCCCAGAATCAGCGTCGACATCATCATCGAAAAGGCCGACGATCCGGCGCGCCCGGTGCTGCTCATCGAACGCCACTACGAGCCGCATGGCCACGCCATCCCCGGCGGCTTCGTGGACTACGGCGAGACCCTGGAGCACGCCGCCTGCCGCGAAGCGGCCGAGGAAACGGGGCTGGCGGTGCAGCTGGAGCGGCTGCTCTACTGCTACTCCGATCCGCGCCGCGACCCCCGCGGCCATACCATCAGCGCCGTCTTCATCGCCAGCGCGCGCGGCGAGGCCCAGGCCGCCGACGACGCCAAGTCCGTGCAGTGGTACGCGGCCGGGGCCTGGCCGGACGACCTGGTCTTCGATCACGCGCGGATTCTGGGGGATTACCTGCGCTTTCGCGAGCGGGGAGAGCTGCCGCAGCCGGGCTGTGCTTGAGAGGCTGGTGCGGAACGCCTGACCTGCACCCGGGACAATGCGTAGGCCAGCCCCGAATACCTTCTCCCTGCTTCTCCCTGCGGGAGCGGGAAGGTGAGGGCGGCGGGCCGAACGCCGGTGTGCGCGATGACGGCCTCTGGTCCTCAGTGCATCTTGCGCTTGTCCACCGTCGCCGTCACCACCAGCCGCGTGTAGCGGCCGAAGTAGTTGTCCAGCGCCTGTTCCAGCGCCTTCAGGAAGGCGGCGTTCTTGGCCAGGTCGAGGCGGCTTTGGGGCAGGTGGATCTGGACTTCGCCCGGCTCGAACATGAGGAAGGTGGCGTATTTCAATTCGGCCAGCCACTGTTCTGCGAGGCCGGAGCGGCGGAGGGCGGCCCGGATGTGCTGATCGGGGCCTTCTTTGAGCTGAATGACGTTCTGCATCGACTGCTGACACCTTGACTGCTTGAAATCGGATCGTCTTGCGGCCCGCACGGGACCTAGCCGAGGAAATAGTACAAATGCCGGGAAAGGCGAGGTGCGGGGGGCTACAGCTCGCGAAACGGCACGCCTGCCCCGATCAGGCGTTGCTTGAGATCCGCCGCGGCCGCGGCCACGGCCGCCGCCTCGCCTGCGACGCCCAGCTCGATTTGCGGTCCGCTGTCCGCGAAGTGGGGCAGGCTGGAGAAGTCCACCGCCGGATGCGCGGCCACGAAGGCCTCCATCAGCGGCACCAGATCGCCTTCGCGGCTGCCGGGCAGCAGGAGGCGCGCCTCGATCCGGGCGGGGCGGGGCGGGTAATGCTGCTCCAGTACCCACTCGGTCATGGGCTGGGCCATCTGCGGAAAGCCCGGGAAAAAATGATGCTTGCCCAGGCTGAAGCCGGGGATCTGGTTGACCGGGTTGGGAATGAGCGCCGCCCCGGCGGGCAGGTCCGCCATGCGGATGCGCACCGGCTCGGCGCCTGCGCCGAAACGCGTGCGGATCAGTTGCGCCGCTTCCGGGTGACGGGCCAGCGGCAGGTCCGCGGCCGCGGCGGCGCAGGCGCGGGTCAGGTCGTCCGGCGTGGCGCCCAGGCCGCCGTAGCAGAAGAGCGGTTCCGGGCGGGCATAGGCCCAGCGCAGCTGGCCGGTGATCTGCTCAGCTTGGTCCGCCAGGACGAGGGCGTAGGCCAGCTCGTAGCCGCGGGCCGCCGCCACCGCGCGCAGGTGGGCCACGTGCCGGTCCTCGCGCTTGCCGCGCAGGATCTCGGTGCCGATGACGACGGCGCCGAAAGCGGCGCCCGGCTTGTCGCTACTCACCGGGCTGGCTTTTCACCGAACTCAGGCGGGCGATGATGTCGCCGTACTTGGTGTGATAGCGCAGCTCCACCGGCAGGCGGCGGGCGTCGTTGCTGTAGCACACGCTGGCCACCCGCTTCTTGTTGGGGTCGTTCTGCTGCAGGTCCACCTGCTGCACGCATTGCGCCTCGAAATTCCCGGCCCGGGTGCTGATGCTGGCCGTGCCCAGGTCCTTGATCTGCAGCTTCTTGCTGTTCTTGCCGTCCACCACCACGAAGGGGTGGCGGATGCTGTCCGGGAAGAAGCGCAGCTGCTGGATCAGGGTGTTGGGGTCATAGGTATAGGCGTTGATGGGCACGTCCTTGCGGCCGTCCTCGTTGTCCAGGTGTGCCACCTTGTCGTTCCAGTCGAAGCGGGCCGAGCGCGGGAATGGCTCCTTGCCCTGGTTCACGTGCTCGTAGCGCAGCACCTGAAGGCGCTCGTCGTTGACCTTGAACAAGGACTGCTGATCGCTGTCCAGGCGGTAGAAGACGTTGACCACGCGATTGGTCTCGGCATTGGCCGTCAGCCGGTAGGTGCCGTCGCCCTGGCGTTCCAGGGTTTGCTGGATGGTGCCGGCCGGAATGCCGTTCCAGGTGACCTGGTAGGTCAGCGTTTCCGAGCGGGGCAGGGAGACCGCGGCGGCCTGGCCGGCCAGCGCCAGGCCGAGGGCGATAAAGGTAAGCCGCTGCAGGGAGGGGGATCGGCGCAGTCCGGGCATTTCTGTCTCCTTTCGCTGAAAGTGCTGTTTGCTTAACGCACGGGCGCGGCTATTGTTGACGGCGGCCAGATCAGCGCGCAATCCGCCTCCAGGGGACGGGCGAAGCGGACGCGGGTGCCTTCCAGGCGCACCAGGCCCTGGCCGATCCAAGCCAGGGCCTGCGGATAGATGCGATGTTCCTGGGCCAGCACCCGCTCGGCCAGGCTCTCCGGCGTGTCATCGTCCAGCACCGGCACCGCGGCCTGGATGATGATGGGGCCGGCGTCCACGTCCTCGCTCACGAAGTGCACCGTGGCGCCGTGGAGTTTCACGCCCTGCTCCAGCGCCCGCCGGTGGGTATGCAGGCCCGGAAAAGCGGGCAGCAGGGAGGGATGGATGTTCACCAGGCGGCCATGATAGCGGGCCACGAAGGCCGGGGTGAGCAGGCGCATGAAGCCGGCCAGCACCACCAGGTCCGGCCGGTAGCCGTCGATCAGTTCGGCCAGGGCGGCGTCGTAGGCCGCCCGGTCGGGAAAATTGCGGTGCCGCAGGACGGCCGTGGGCACGCCGCTGCGCGCGGCGCGCTCCAGGGCATAGGCGCCGGGGACGTTGCTGACGACGGCGGCCAGTTCCGCCGGCACTGCGCCGTCGGCGACGGCGTCCAGAATGGCCTGCAGGTTGCTGCCGCGGCCGGAGACCAGAGCGACGATGCGCAAGGGCGTCGGACTCCGTCAGGCCACGAGTTCCACGGCGCTGCCCTGGTGCGGCACGATCTCGCCGAGCCGAAAGGCCGTCTCGCCGGCGCTCTGCAGCACGGCCAGGGCCGGCTCGGCCTGCTCGGCCGCCACCACCAGGGCCATGCCGATGCCGCAGTTGAAGGTGCGGTACATCTCGGCATCGTCGATGCGGCCTTCCGCCTGCAGCCAGTCGAAGATTGCCGGGCGCGGCCATGCCTTGGTCTGGATGCGGGCGGCCAAGCCGTCGGGCAGGACGCGCGGCAGGTTCTCGGGCAGCCCGCCGCCGGTGATGTGGGCCATGGCCTTGACCGGCACGCTCTGGAGCAGGGACTGCAGGGATTTGGCATAGATGCGGGTGGGCGTCAGCAGCGTCATTCCCAGGGTGCCGTCACCGAAGGGACTGTCCAGGCCCAGGCCGCTGCGCTCCAGCACCTTGCGGGCTAGGGAATAGCCATTGGAGTGCAGCCCGCTGGAGGCGAGGCCGAGGACCACGTCGCCGGCCCGCACCTGGCTGCCGTCGATGATGGCATCCTTTTCCACCACGCCCACGGCGAAGCCGGCCAGATCATATTCGCCGGGCTGATACATGCCGGGCATCTCCGCCGTCTCGCCGCCGATCAGGGCGCAGCCGGCCTGCTCGCAGCCCCGGCCGATGCCGTCGATGACGCTGGCGGCGACATCCACGTCCAGCTTGCCGCAGGCGAAGTAATCCAGAAAATAGAGGGGCTCGGCGCCGGTGACGAGCAGGTCGTTGACGCACATGGCCACCAAGTCGATGCCGATGCTGTCATGCCGGTCCATCTGCTGGGCCAGCAGCAGCTTGGTGCCGACGCCGTCGGTGCCGGAGACCAGCACGGGCTGGCGATAGCGCTCCGTGGGCAGCTCGAAAAAGCCGCCGAAACCGCCCAGGCCGCCCAGCACGCCCGGACGCCGGGTGCGGCGGGCGATGGGCTTGATGCGCTCGACCAGGGCATTGCCGGCATCGATGTCCACGCCGGCGTCGCGATAGGAAAGGGAGGTCTTGTCTTCGGCCACGGATTGCTCCTTCAGGAATGCTTGCGCCAATGGTAGGGGGCTGCAGGGTTGCTGTCAAAACGCGCCCGCGCGGCGGCTTGACTTGCGCGCGGCTCTGGCCTAGCGTCAAGCCTATGAATCTGCCCAATATAATAACGATATTCCGCATCCTGCTCGTGCCGGCCATGATCTACGCGCTGCTGCGCCAGAACTACTCCTGGGCCGTGGCCATTTTCCTGGTGGCGAGCATCAGCGATGCCCTGGACGGCTACATCGCCCGCCGCTTTAATCTCCATACTCGCCTGGGGGCCATCCTGGATCCGCTGGCGGACAAGCTGCTGGTGGCGGCCGTGGTCATCCTGCTGACCTGGCTCGGCTGGCTGCCCTATTGGCTGACCGCGGCCATCCTCCTGCGCGATCTGGTCATCGTCAGCGGCGCCCTGGCCTATCACAAGCTCATCGGCCCGGTCGAGGTCAAGCCCAGCTATCTCAGCAAATTCAACACCGCCGCCCAGTTCATCCTGATCGTGCTGGTCCTGGCGGAGGCGGCTCGCTGGCTGGCGCTGGGACCGGTGCTGACGGCCGGCTTCGTCCTGGTCTTCGCCAGCACGGTGCTGTCCGGCCTGGATTACGTCTGGCGCTGGAGCCGCCGCGCCGCCCTGTACCACAAAGAAGGCCCGCAATGACGAACTGGAAACGGCTGCTCTACCTGGCGCTGCTGGCCCTCGGGGCCTGGCTGGTCTATCTGCTGGCGCCCATCCTGACGCTCTTCGTCGTGGCGGCGCTGCTGGCCTACCTGCTGCTGCCGCCGGTGGACAAGCTGGCCCGCTTCCTGCCGCGCTGGCTGGCGGTGAGCATCGTCTTCGGGCTCTTCGTCGCCATCGTGGCCGGCGCGGTCATGCTGCTGGTTCCGGTCATCGGCGAGCAGGTCCAGGTCTTCATCGCCAACTGGCCGCGTTATCAGGCCGCCCTGGAGAGCCGCTTCGCCGAGCTGTACGGGCTGCTGGGCCGGCCGGTGTCCTCCTCGACCCTGCTGCGGGAGCTGCAAGGCCAGATCGGCCGCATCGGCCAGTGGCTGGCGGCCGGCCTGGGCAGCCTCTGGAGCTCGGGCATGACGCTCTTTTCCTGGCTGCTCAACGTGGTGCTGGTGCCGGTGATCGCCTTTTACTTTCTCAAGGACTGGCACCGCCTGATGGAGCTCGCCGATTCCCTGCTGCCGCGCGCCCAAGCCCCGCGGCTGCGCGCGCTCTTCGCCGAGTCCGACCGGGTGCTGGGCGAGTTCCTGCGCGGCCAGCTGCTGGTCATGCTGGGACTGGGGACCATGTATTCCATCGGCCTGAGCCTGATGGGCCTCAATCTGGCGCTGCCCATCGGCATCTTCGCAGGACTGGTCAGCTTCATTCCCTACCTAGGCCTGATCCTGGGCGGCGGGGCCGCCCTGCTCATGGCCGCCATCCAGTTTCACGACTTCTATCATCCCCTGCTGGTCCTGGGCGTGTTCGCCGGCGCCCAGGTGGTGGAGGCGACGCTGCTGACGCCCTTGCTGGTTGGCGACCGCATCGGCGTGCATCCGGTTGGCGTCATCTTTGCCGTGCTGGCCGGCGAACGGCTCTATGGGGTGGCGGGCATGCTGCTGGCCTTGCCCCTGGCGGCGGTGCTCACCGTCTGGTGGCGGCCGGTCATCGCCCGTTATCGCGCCAGCCGCCTCTACGGCGATCCGGCTGCGGCGGGGGAGGCCGGCGCTGGCGGCAGCGAAGGGCCGCGATGACCTTTCAGGCGTGCCACCAACTGGCTCTGGACTTGGCGTTTCCGGACGAGCTGCGTCTGGAGGGCTTCTATCGTTCGCCACAGCATGCGGAGGCTTTTGCCGCGGTCAGCAATCTGGCGGCGGGCACGGCAGCGGCCCAGAATCTTTACCTGTGGGGCGCGGCAGGCACCGGCAAGACCCACTTGCTGGTGGCCGCCGCGCGTCAAGCCAGCGAACGGGTCTGGGCGCCGTATCTGGATCTGCTGGAGTTGAGCGCGAGCACGCCGGCCGGTGCGCCGGACCAGTGGCTCGCGGGGTTGGAACGGGCCGGGCTGCTCTGCCTCGACCGCATGGAGGCGGTGACTGGCGACCGCGCCTGGGAGGAAGCGCTGTTCCATCTCTACAATCGCCTGCAGCTGCAGGGCGGCAGCCTGCTCATGGCTGGCCGTCAGGCGCCGGGTGCCAGTGCCTGGGCGCTGCCGGACTGGGGCAGCCGCGCCAACTGGGGCCTGGTCTTGCAACTGCCGTCCCTGCAGGACGCGGACCGGCTGGCGATTCTGCAGATGCGCGCCCGCGCTCGTGGTCTGGAGCTGCCCCGGGAGGTGGGAGAATTCCTGCTGCAGCGCTGTCCGCGCGACATCCAGTCCCTCAACCGGATGCTGGACCAACTGGACCGCGCCGCCCTGGCCGCCTCGCGCCGGCTGACCATTCCCTTCGTCAGATCGGTGCTGCGCTTCTGAGCCGGCGCGCCTTCACGCGGGTGTATAGATTGCAGCCGGTGAACCAGGCGCCGGCCAGCACGATCTCCAGGATGGCGGGCGCGCGCTGGTAGGGATCGGCGAGAGCCAGCGTCACGCCCTCCGCCAGGTAGGCCAGCGACAGCATGCTGGCCCAGGCATAGGTGTATAGGCGACCGTGCAGCATGCCGCGCAGGGGAAAGAGCAGCGGCACGGCTTTGAGGGTCAGCCAAAGGCCCGGCGGGGCATAGGGGGAGGGCGCCCACCAGGTCTCCCAGACCAGGGTGAGGGCGATCAGGCCAAGATAGCCGCCTAGGGCGGCCGCCTGGGCGGCGTGCTCCAGGCGCGAGGGCGAGCTCAGCTGCGGCGCAGGCCGCCCGGCGGCGACAGGCTCAGACATCGGGCAGCACGTCCAGCACTTTCTCCGGCGGACGCGCCAGCACCGCCTGCCGGTCGTCGACGACGACGATCGGGCGTTCGAGCAGGGCGGGCCGCTGGGCCAGGGCGCGCACCAGCGTTTCCCTCACCAAGCCGGGGTCATCCAGGCTGGCCTCCTGGTAGAGGGCGTCCTGGGTGCGCATGATTTCCCGCGGCTCTTTGCCCAGCAGCGTGAGGAGGCGCTCCAGCTCTTCGGCGCTCGGCGGGGTTTTCTGGTATTCGATCACGGTGGGCTCGATGCCCCGCTCGCGGATGAGCCGCAGCGCTTCCCGGGATTTCGAGCAGCGCGGGTTATGATAGATCTTGACCTGCATGGATAGTCCTTTTCGCAAGCAACCGGAGCGTTTCTTACAATTCCGCCCACGGCGGCTTATAATAATCACGATCAGCAGCCGCCGCAAAAGATGGATGATACCGTATTTCAGGAGTCTCGGCCTATGTCAGCCTGGCGATCCGCCTTTTCCGCCGCCCTTGTTGTCGTAACCGTCGCCCTGGGCCTGTCCGCCTGCGCCGGCGCGCCGGTCCAGGAGATGAGCGACGCGCGTTCAGCCTTGGCTGCCGCTCAGCGCGCGGGCGCCGAGCAGAAGGCGCCGGATACCTTCCGGCAGGCGGAAGCTTGGCTCAACAAGGCGCAGGTGGAGATGGAGATCCATAACTACAGCGGTGCGCGGGACTACGCCCAGCGTGCCAAGGACGCCGCCTTGCAGGCCCGCATCAAGGCACAAGTGCAGACCCAGACCCAGGCACCGGCGCAGCCGCACGCGCCGATCCAACGCCAGACCCCGCCCGCCGGCGAGCAGCAGCTCTAGAGCCGGCGATCCTGCCGCGCTCAGGCCGGCGGCAGATAGGTGAACTCGATTTGCCGAAAATAGCGGGTCTTGATGACCACCGGACCGAGCCGGATGCGTCGCGCACCGGCCACGCCGTCTGCCGTTTCCGTGAGCAGGCCGGTCGCGCCCCCCTGCGGGTTGACCGTGCCGGGCAGCAGCAGGTGGTGCCGCCCGCCTTGCTGCAGCAGGACGATGGGAATGCTTTCCCCTTCCACGGGGCTCTCGTCGAGCGCCAGGGCGGCCGCCCGCACCTGCTTGCCCAGCTTGCGCAGTCCCATCTGAATGCCGCCGCGCAGGTTTTGGCGCACCCAGCGCACCTGGGTGACCGTCACCTGGGTGAGGGGCGGGAGGTCGCCGGCGAACCCGTTCAGCACCGCATCCCAGTCGACGTCGGCCGGGTCGGCCGGCTCGATGCCCACCACCTGGCCCACCTCGATTTCCGGGGCCGTGGCATAATCGCAGACGATGCGCATGCCGGTGTTGCTCACATCCACCAGTTGCCAGCTGCAGGCGGCCTGGGTGGCGGTGCGGAACTCCGCCGGTTGCGCGTCGGCGGCATCGGCCAGGGCGTAGTCGGATCGCGGGGCATCGCCCTGGCGCAGGCGCAGGACGATGTTCTGGATCTGCGGATACAGGCGCACCGGAATGCCCCAGACGTCCTTGCGCGCCGCCTCCCGGACATCCGGCAACAGCGCGGACCAGATCTGCTCCACCAGTTCCTGCCGCTGGGCGGCCGGCAGTTGCGCCAGGGTTTCGTGGATGAGTGCCGGGTCCTCGCCCTCGTTGAGCAGGCGCAGGTGTTCCGGCAGCAGTTCCTCCAGCGGCTCCGCGTCCAGCACCAGGCAGTGCGGCAGCCGGTCCTCGGACAGCCAGCCGTGCTCGCTGTACATATGCCAGGGCGCGATCGGCCCGCGCTCGGCGTCCGGATCGATCAGGAAGATGGCGGGCAGGCTGTCCGCGCCCACCGGGATGGGGCGCTCCCGGTAAGGGGTGAGGGACAGGGCGGCGGCATACTTGTGCAGGTAGGCGACCATCCAGGGCAGCAGGCCGGGGGCTTGGCGGTAGGCGTCGACGATGCCGATGAGGCACAGCTGGGTATAGATCTGCTGGATGCAAACCGTGTCCCCGCTGCTGGAGCCCTGCGCGCGCAAGGCCAGCCCGTGCTCGCGGGCAATGCTGAAAAGCGCGTGGCTTTCCTTCCACAGGCGCGGCGGCACTTCCCGGTAGCGCTCCACCAGCAGGCGCATGAGCAGCACGTGGATCTCCAGAGCGTTCAGAACGGCCGTCGCCAGGATGCCCGGCCGGTTCCGGGATTCCTCCTGCTCGCCCTGGGCGACCACGATCTTGAAGGCGGTCGCCAATTCCTCCACGCTGCGGATGAGGTCCCAGCGCGCCTGGTTCTGGCCCTTTGCTTCCTGGGCGCAGGCGTATTCGTACCAGTAGTTGAGCCGCTCCCTGAACCACTTGTGGAAATGCGTCGCCACCGCCAAGCGGTGGGCGGCCTTCAGGCGCGTGCGGTTGGCTTCCGCCGCGGCCGCCGCGAAGCGGTCCATGTCGCCTGCGTAGGGAGGCGTGCCGCCGGGGCGCATGTTCAGAAAGGTCTGCATGTGCAGGCGGCTGGGTATCCAGTCGCTGCGCTGGGGCGGGATGAAGATGCGTGGCTCGGACAGCACGTGTTTCATGATCAAAAAGTATATATAAAAGGGAAAGCGCAGAGTAGCTTTGCCAGTCGGCCGAAGGGTAGGCTAATATGAGCCGCGCAAGTCTCTGAAATCGTGTGGAAAGCCTAAAGCAGGACGTGGCCATGGAAGAAAAAACGGAGCAGCCCTTTCGCATCCTGGTGGTGGAGGACGAACCGGGCATTCAGGAATTGATCCGGGTTTCCCTGGTGCGCCAAGGGTACGTGGTCCAGTGCGTGGACAGCGTGGAGGCGGCCGATCCCATCCTGAAGAGTTGGCACCCGCAGCTGCTCATCCTCGATTGGATGCTGCCCGGCGAGAGCGGGCTCGCTTGGTGCAGGACCTTGCGGCGGGACGAGGACAGCGAGCACTTGCCGATCATGCTCATCACGGCCCGCGGCGAGGAGAGCGACCGGGTGCGCGGCCTGGAGTCGGGCGCCGACGACTACATCAGCAAGCCCTTTTCGCCCAAGGAAATGGTGGCGCGGGTCAAGGCTGTGCTGCGCCGCGCGTACAAGGGCCAGGATCAGCGCACGTTGAATGTGGGCATCCTGCGCTTGGAGCTGCAATCGCATCGGGTCTTCGCCGGCAACGTGGAGCTGCATCTGGGACCGACCGAGTTCAAGCTGTTGCGCTTTCTCATGTCCCATCCCGAGCGGGTCTTTACTCGCAACGCCCTGCTGGACCGGGTCTGGGGCCAGCAGGTTTATGTCGAGGAGCGCACCGTGGATGTGCACATCCGGCGTTTGCGCAAGGCGCTGGAGCCCTTTGGCTGCGAAAACTACATTGAAACCGTGCGCGGCTCGGGCTATCGCTTCCGGGCCGAGACCCCGTTGCTGTCCTCCGCACCATGACCCCACCGCTCAGGCGTGAGGCGACCGGCGCGGGGGCCGGTCGCCAGCGGCACCGTTTTCTGGCCCGTTCCCACATTTTGCGCTCCGCGCATCACCGGCGGCCATGCTGAGCGTGCGGAACTGGCTGGCGCCGGCGCTGCTGGCGGGGCTGGGCGCTGCGCCCGTATGGCTTGGCTGCGCGCATCCGATCTGCCGGGCCATGGCCATCCTTGCCCTGTTGGTGCTCGTCTTCTGGGTTGCCTGGCATCGCAGCCAAGTGCACAAGCTGCGCCAATGGTTCGCCTCGCCGGACAACGTCCTGCCGCCGCCCGCCAGCGGCCAATGGGAGGAGATCTTCTCCCTCGGCTATCGCTGGCGCAAAGGGGAAGAGCAGCAGCGCCAGCAGTTGAACGAGGCCATGTCCCAGTTCCGCGAGGCCATCGACATCCTGCCGGATGTCCTCTTGCTGCTGGATCCCGCTGGCCAGATCCTGTGGGCCAACCGCGCCTGCGCCCGCTTGCTCGGCCTGCGCTGGCCGACGGACCGGGGTCAGCCCCTGAGCTATCTGGTGCGCAATCCCCGCTTCCTGGCCTTTTTCGAGGCAGGCGCGCCCGGCACCATCCAGCTGCCGGCACCGGCCTTGCCGGAACGCACCCTGGAAGGCAACCGCTATATGCTGCCCAACGGCCATAGCCTCATGGTCTTTCGCGACATCAGTCGTCTGCTGCAGCTCGAGCAGGTGCGCCGGGACTTCGTGGCCAATGTGTCGCACGAGCTGCGCAGTCCGCTCACGGTGGTCAGCGGCTTCATCGAAACCCTGCAGGACACGCCAGGCTGCGGCAACGACGAAGCACTGGGCTACCTGCAATTGATGGCGCAGCAGACGGCGCGCATGCAGGATCTGGTCGATGATCTGCTGACGCTGGCGCGTTTGGAGGCCGGTGCGCCCCCCCAGCCGGGTGAGGCCGTCTGTCCGGCCGGCTTGGTGGAGCAGACTCTGTCGGCCATGCAAGAGCAGGTGCAGAGCAAGCAGCTGCGGCTCAGCACGGATCTGGATCGGGCGCTCTGCCTGCAGGCGCACAGCCTCGACATTACCAGCATCGTGCGCAATCTGATCGAAAATGCGGTCAAATACACACCTGCCGGCGAGCGCATCCACGTGGTCTGGCGGCGGCAGGGCGAAGAGGCGGTTTTTATCGTGGAGGATACGGGTGAGGGGATTCCGCCCGAGCACCTGCACCGGTTGACGGAGCGTTTCTATCGGGTGGACAAAGGGCGCTCCCGCGCCAGCGGCGGCACAGGGTTGGGACTGTCCATCGTCAAGCATGCGGCCGCGCGCTATGATGGCCGGCTCGAGCTGGAAAGTGCCCCAGGTCGGGGCAGCCGCTTCAGCGTGCATTTCCCGGCACAGCGCCTGGGCCAGGCTTGATCGACGCCGCATTCTGTTCATTTCTCAGCAAGGAGAGGCACCATGGATAAGAAGAAGCAAATCCTGCTTTACGGTTTCGGTGTGCTGGCCGTCGGCGCAGGTCTCGTCGGTTGCGGCGGGCGGGCCACCCAGATCAACGGCGCCGGCTCCACCGCCATCTACCCCGTGCTGTCCAAGTGGACCGAGGCGTACAAATCCCAAGCCAAGACAAATGTCAACTACCAATCCATCGGCTCCGGCGCCGGCATTGCGCAGGTCAAGGCCGGCACCGTGGACTTCGGCGCCACGGACAAGCCGCTCGCGCCCGAGGAGCTGGCCAAGGACAAGCTGGCCCAGTTCCCGGCGGTCATCATCGGCATCGTGCCGGTGGTCAACCTGCCCGGCGTCCAGCCCGGCGGCATCACCTTCAATGGCCAGGTGCTGGCCGACATCTATCTGGGCAAGATCACCCAATGGAACGATCCCGCCCTCAAGGCCCTGAACCCCCGCCTGCCGTTGCCTGATCTGCGGATCAATGTGGTGCACCGCTCCGACGGCTCCGGCACCACCTTCAACTTCACCAACTACCTGTCCAAGGTGAGCCCGGAGTGGAAGAGCAAGGTCGGCGAAGGCACCGCCGTGTCCTGGCCGGGTGGCGTCGGCGGCAAGGGCAACGAGGGCGTGGCCGCCTACGTGCAGCGCCTGAACGGCTCCATCGGCTACGTGGAATACGCCTACGCCCTGCAGAACAAGATGGTGCACGGCAAGATGCAAAATCAGGCGGGGCAGGTGGTCGCCCCCAGCCAGGCCACCTTCCAGGCGGCCGCCGCCAACGCCGACTGGGCCAAGACCCGCGACTTCTATCTGATCCTGACCGATCAGGCCGGCAAGGACAGCTGGCCCATCACGGCCGCCACCTGGATTCTGGTGCCCCGGCAGGGCAACGCGGAAAAAACGAGGGCCGTGCTGGACTTCTTCCGCTGGTCCCTGGCCAACGGTGCGCCGATCGCGACGCAGCTCGATTACGTGCCCCTGCCGCCCGCGGCGGTGCAGTTGATCGAAAACTACTGGAAGACGGAGCTCAAAGCCGGTCAGTCGCCTGCCTAATCCCCCTTGGTCGTCGCCCGCCCGGGTCCAGCGCACCGTGGCGGGCCATTCCCGCCTTGCGCCCAGCCGGGCTTTCGTCACAAAACTTTAATAGACCCGTCATCAGGCTGACACATCTTCGGAATAGGGTGGTGCGGCAAACCGCTCCAGGAGAACCGCGCCCATGCCTTCCACCGATCCGACTCCCCAGATCCCGACCATGCCTTATTTGTCCAACGCCTGCGCCCAGCGCCGCGCCCGGCGCGCGCGACGCATGCGCAGGCGGCGCTGATGATGCGCAAAAAGTTTTGAACTGTCATAAAAATGTAACAAGTTTTGGATAGGATACGCCTGCCGGAGGAAGCCCGAACGGCTCAGGGAGCGTCCTTCGACTTAAATTCTTGCTTCTTCAAGGGAGATGTTTCATGGCTAAAGCAACGCAGTACATCGTTCGCACGCTGAGCATGGGCGCGGTGGCCCTGACCCTGGGTGCCACAGTTTCCCTGGCGCAGGCCGCCGAGGTGACCGGCGCCGGCAGCAGCGCCATTTACCCGGTGCTGTCCAAGTGGGCGGAGACCTACAAAGCCAACACGGGCAACAGCGTCAACTACCAGTCCATCGGTTCCGGCGGCGGTATTGCGCAGATCAAAGCCAAAACCGTGGCGTTCGGCGCGACCGACATGCCCCTGGAGCCGGCCGAGCTGGACAAGAACAACCTGGCCCAGTTCCCCGGCGTGATCATCGGCATCGTGCCCGTCATGAACGTGCCCGGCATCGCGCCCGGCAGCATGGTGTTCAATGGCCAGGTGCTGGCCGACATCTATCTGGGCAAGATCACCCAATGGAACGATCCCGCCCTCAAGGCCCTGAACCCCCGCCTGCCCTTGCCCGACATGCGGATCAACGTGGTGCACCGCTCCGACGGCTCCGGCACCACCTTCAACTTCACCAACTACCTGTCCAAGGTGAGCCCGGAGTGGAAGAGCAAGGTCGGCGAAGGCACCGCCGTGTCCTGGCCGACCGGGGTGGGCGGCAAGGGCAACGCCGGCGTGGCCGCCTACGTGCAGAAGATCAAGGGCGCCATCGGCTACGTGGAATACGCCTACGCCCTGCAGAACAAGATTGCCTATGGTCTGATGAAGAACAAGGCGGGCAACGTGGTGCGGCCGGATGACACCACCTTCCAGGCGGCCGCCGCCAACGCCGACTGGTCCAAGACCCGCGACTTCTTCCTGGTCATGACCGATCAGCCCGGCAAGGACAGCTGGCCCATCACCGCGACCACCTGGCTGCTGGTGCGCAAGGATGCTCCGGCGGCGCAGAACAAGGAGGTCATCGACTTTGCCCGCTGGTTCCTGAACAACGGCCAGCAGATCGCCAAGAGCCTGGACTACGTGCCTTTCCCGGCGACGACGGTCAAGCAGATCGAAGGCTACTGGAAGGCCGAACTGAAAATCTGATCTCGGCCTCATGGCTCCTGCGGGAGACTTGAGGTACACTTGCGGGGCCCTTGTGGCCCCGTTTCAGTTTGCATTCATAGCTCATAAGAAATTCTGCGGTTTCGGAGGTCGCGTGCAAGCAGAAGGCAACACCGGTTCATCCCGCGCAGCCGTGGGGGACAAGTTTTTCCTCGGGATGACGAGCTTCGCGGCTTACTTCGTACTGATTCTGTTGCTGGCCATTGCCGCTTCCCTGGTCTGGGGGGGCTGGGATGCCCTGCAGCAATTCGGCTGGCACTTCTTCGTCAGCAAGAGCTGGGATCCCGTCGCGCAGGACTTCGGTGCGCTGATCCCCATCTACGGCACGCTGGTCAGCTCGCTCATCGCTCTGCTCATCGCCGTGCCCGTGAGCTTCGGCATTGCGCTGTTCATTTCCGAACTGGCGCCCACCTGGCTGCGCCAGCCCATCGGCACCGCCATCGAGCTGCTGGCAGCCATTCCCAGCATCATTTACGGCATGTGGGGCCTCTTTGTCTTCGCACCGTTTTTCGCCGATCACGTGGAGCCATGGATGGACGAGCGTCTGGGCGCCATTCCGGGTATCGGCATCCTGTTCCAGGGGCCGCCCTTCGGCATCGGCATGCTCACCGCCGGCATCATTCTGGCCATCATGATCATCCCCTTCATCGCCGCCATCATGCGCGACGTTTTCCTGGTCACGCCGGCCATGCTCAAGGAATCCGCCTACGGCCTCGGGGCCACCACCTGGGAGGTGGTGTGGAGCGTAGTGCTGCCTTACACCCGCACCGCCGTGGTCGGCGGCATCTTTCTCGGCCTCGGGCGCGCGCTGGGCGAAACCATGGCAGTGACCTTCGTCATCGGCAACGCGCACGACTTCAGCCTGTCCCTGCTGAATCCCGGCAACTCCATCGCCTCCACCCTGGCCAACGAGTTTGCCGAGGCGGATTCGGAGATGTACCTGTCCGCCCTGATCGCCTTGGGCTTCGTCCTCTTCGTGATCACCTTCATTGTGTTGGCGCTTGCCAAAGTATTGCTGCTGCGCCTGGGGCGGAGAGCGGGCGAGGAGAGTTAGGAGATCCCATGAGCTGGCTTTATCTGCGGCGGCGCTTTTTCAACGCCTTCAACCTGTCCATTTCGGTGCTGACCACTCTGTTTGGCCTTTTTTGGCTGGTCTGGATTCTGTGGACCACCTTCGACTACGGCATCGAGGCCATCAACTGGCAGCTCATCAGCGAGATCACGCCGCCGCCCGGCAGCCCGGGTGGTCTGGCCAACGCCTTCGTCGGCAGCCTGATCATGATCGGGCTGGCGGTCCTGGTGGGTACGCCCATCGGCATCCTGGCCGGCACTTACCTGGGCGAGTTCGCCGGCCGGCAGCGCATCGGCGGCGTCATCCGCTTCATCAACGACATCCTGCTGAGCGCGCCCTCCATCATCATCGGCCTGTTCGTCTACACTCTGGTGGTCAAGCAGCTCGGCCATTTCTCCGGCCTGGCGGGCGGGCTGGCGCTGGCCATCATCCTGATTCCGGTGGTGCTGCGCACCACCGACGAAATGCTGCGGCTGGTGCCGAGCACCATGCGCGAGGCGGCTCTGGCCTTGGGAGCGCCATACTGGCTCGTGGTTACCAAGGTGACTTACCGCGCCGCCATGTCCGGCATTCTCACCGGCGTGCTGCTGGCGCTGGCGCGCATCAGCGGCGAGACCGCGCCCCTGTTGTTCACCGCCCTCAACAACCAGTTCTGGAGCACGAATCTCTTTGCACCCATGGCCAACGTCCCGGTGGTGATCTTTCAGTTCGCCATGAGCCCCTATGAGGACTGGCACGCCCTGGCCTGGGCCGGGGCCCTGGTCATCACGATGGTGGTTCTGCTGCTCAGCATTCTTTCCCGCTTCATCATCAGCAAAGGTAAGATTTAGATGAACGCTTCTGCTGTGGACACCCCCAAGATCAGCATCCGCAATCTGGACTTCCACTATGGCAAGTCCCAGGCGCTGAAGGACATCAACCTGGACATTCCCGCGCAGAAGGTCACCGCCTTCATCGGGCCGTCCGGCTGTGGCAAGTCGACGCTGCTGCGCGTCTTCAACCGCATGTATGCCCTTTACCCGGGGCAGAAGGCCACGGGCGAAGTGCTGCTGGATGGCCAGAACATTCTGGATCCGCGGCAGGACCTCAACCGCCTGCGGGCCCGCGTCGGCATGGTGTTCCAGAAGCCCACGCCGTTTCCCATGTCCATCTATGACAATATCGCCTTCGGCGTGAAGCTCTACGAGCGGCTGCGCAAGGCGGAAATGGACGAGCGCGTGGAGCAGGCCCTGCGCCAGGCGGCCCTGTGGGACGAGGTCAAGGACATCCTGAAGCGCAGCGGCCTGAGCCTGTCCGGCGGCCAGCAGCAGCGCCTTTGCATCGCCCGCGCCATCGCGGTGCAGCCGGAAGTGATTCTGCTGGACGAGCCCACCTCGGCTCTGGACCCCATCGCCACCCTCAAGATCGAGGAGCTGGTGAGCGAGCTGCGCGAGAAGTTCACGATTATCATCGTGACCCACAACATGCAGCAGGCCGCGCGCGTCTCGGACTATACTGCCTTCATGTATCTGGGCGAATTGGTGGAGTTCGGTGAAACCGGCACGATTTTCACCAATCCAAGCAAGAAGCAGACGGAAGATTACATTACCGGCCGTTACGGCTAGGGGGACGCCATGACTATCAGCGAGAGCGAACACACGTATCAGCGGTACGACGCGGAGCTGGCGGGGATCCGCAGCCTGGTGCTCGAGATGGGCGGCCTGGTGGAAGAGCAGATCGCCATGGCGGCCCAGGCCCTGCGCGAGGGCGATACGGAACTGGCGGGCACCGTGATCGCCAACGACCATCGGGTCAATGGGCTGGAGGTGCGCATCGACGAGGAATGCACCATGGTGGTGGCGCGCCGCCAGCCCATGGCCAGCGACCTGCGGCTGATCGTGGCGGTGATCAAGACCATCACGGATCTGGAGCGCATCGGCGACGAGGCGGAGAAGATCGCCCGCATGACCCTGCTCGTCAGCGAGCAGAACCAGGCCATCATCACGCCGGATCTGCTCCGCGAGGTCGGCATCATGGCCGAGCGGGCGCGGCGCATGGTGCGCGACGCCCTGGATGCCTTCGCCCGCCTGGACGTGGCGGTGGCGGTGGAGGTGGCCAAAGGCGACGCGGCGCTGGATGCGGAGTTCCGTTCCGCCCTGCGCCACCTGGTCACCTTCATGATGGAGGACCCGCGCACCATCGGGCGGGCCATCGATGTGCTCTTCGTGGTCAAGGCCCTGGAGCGCATCGGCGATCATGCCAAGAACATGGCCGAGTACGTGATCTATCTGGTCAAGGGCAAGGATGTGCGGCACGTGACCCTGGACCGCCTGACCCACGAGGCGCTGGAAGAGGGTTGAGCAGCGCGCCGGGCGCCCCCGAGTCCGCGGAGCCCCTCGCTGCCGTCGATCTGGGCTCCAATTCCTTCCACATGGTGCTGGCGGTGGAAGGACCGGCGGGATTGCGGCTGGTGGATCGGCTGCGCGAGGGCGTGCGCTTGGCGGCCGGGCTCACCGGCGACGGCCGCATCGACGCCGCCGTGGCGGAGCAAGCCCTGGCGGCCCTGAGCCGCTTCGGCCAGCGCTTGTGCGGTCTGTCGCCGGCCCGGGTGCGGGTGGTGGGCACCAATACCCTGCGCGTCGCCTCCCGGGCCGAGGGTTTCATCGACAAGGCCGAGCAGGCTCTGGGCTTCCCCATCGAGATCATCAGCGGCCGCGAGGAAGCGCGGCTGATTTACCTGGGGGTGGCGCACAGCCTGGCGGTAATGCCCGCCGAGCGGCGCCTGGTGATCGACATCGGCGGCGGCAGCACGGAGATCGTGGCGGGCCGCGGCTTTACCCCCATCGAGGCGGAGAGCTTTCATCTCGGCTGCGTGACCGCCACCCGGCATTACTTCCCGCAGGCGGAAGTCACCGCCAAGTCCCTGAGCAGTCTGGAGGACCGCGTGCGGGTGACGGTCGAGCCTTACCTGCTGCGCCTGCAGGCCGTGGGCTGGGAGCAGGCGATCGGCGCTTCCGGCACGGTGCGCGCCATCGGGCGGGTGTTGGAGGCGAACGGCTTCGGTCCGTGCATCACCCGGGCTGGAATGGACTGGCTGCGGGAGCGGCTGCTGGGCAGCCGGCACTTCGCGCGCTTGGCCGAGCTCAAGGGCCTGAAGGCGGAGCGCGTGCCGGTCCTGGCCGGCGGCTTCGGCATCCTGAATGGTCTCATGCAGATGCTCGGGCTCGCGGAGCTGCAGATCGCCGACGGCGCCCTGCGCGAAGGGGTGCTTTACGACCTGCTCGGCCGCATCCATCACGAGGATGCCCGCGAAAGCAGCGTCCAGGCGCTGCAGAAGCGTTTCCACGTCGATGCGGCCCGGAATGCGGAAATCGTCGGCACGCTGAGGGGCTTTTTCGATGCCGCCGACCGCTGGGATCTGCAGCCGGTGCACTGGGACTGGCTGCGCTGGGCGGCGGCGACCCACGATATCGGGCTGGACATCGCCCATTCGGGGTTTCACCGCCACAGCGAGTACATCCTGCGCCACGCGGATCTGGCCGGCTTCTCGCGGCGTGAACAAGCAGTGCTGGCGACCCTGGCGCGCCTGCAGCGCAAGGCGTTGCCGCCTCTGCACAGCGACGTTTTCAGCGAGCTGTCGGCGGCCGATGCCGTCGTCGTGCAGCGTCTGGCGGTGTTGCTGCGCCTGGGCATCCTCTTTCATCGCGGGCAGCGGGTGCTGCCCTTTCAGCCCGGCCTGCGTCTGTCGGACAAACGCAGCCTGCGGCTCCACCTGCCTTCCAATTGGGAGGCGCAGATGCCCCTGCTGGCCGCCGACCTGGCCGCCGAGCGGGAACTGCTGGCACCCCATTTCGCACTGCGCTGGTAAGCTGGCCGCGCAGGCATGTGGTCCATGCGCAGGTGTCCGCTTGTCACTTATTCTTCATGCGCCTGTCATAAAAATGTAGCGTCCAGGCGCTAACATCTTCCCATGCAAACTGCGGCGCGGCTTGAACCTCATCCCACCCCGGGGCTTGTCATGCTGATCGTCAACCCGGTGGCCGGCCGGCACGCCCGGCAGGTGGGCGAGCAGGTCCGGCGCCATCTCGAATCCCGGGAGACATGCCTTTGCCGGCAGACCGGCAGTCGCGGCGCGGCCACCGCCTTCGCCCGCGAGGCCGCCGCCCTCGGGGTGCGCGCGGTGATCGTCGTCGGCGGCGATGGCACGGTCAATGAGGTGATCAACGGGTTGGCCGGCAGCGGCGTGCCCCTGCTGATCATTCCGGCCGGCACCACCAATGTCTTCGCCCGCGAGATGGCGCTGCCCGGCGATCCGCTGGCGGCCTTGGCGCTGCTGGAGCAGGGGCGCGCGCGGGCACTGAGCCTGGGGCGCATCAACGGCCGCTACTTCATGCTGATGGCGGGCATCGGCTTTGACGCCGAGGTCGTATCCCGGGTCAGCCTCGGCTTGAAGCGCCGTCTGGGCCGCTGGGCTTACGTGCTGGTGGGCCTGCGCACCCTGGCGGGCTACAAGGGGCATGCGCTGCGCGTGATCGCCGACGGGCACTGCTGGTCGGCGGGAGCCTTGGTGGCGGGCAATGCGCGCCTCTACGGCGGGCCGTTCTCCATCACACCTAGGGCTGATACCCACGACGCCTTGCTGGATGTATGTATCTTCTCGGGACAAGGCCCGCTTAAAATGTTGAAATACGCATGGGAGATCATGCGGGGGGTTCACCTGCGGGATCCCGAGGTCACCTACCTGCGTTGCGCCGAGCTCGAAGTAGAGGCCAAACCGCCGGCCTACGTGCAGGTGGACGGTGAACTCCTGGGCCGCACGCCCTGTCGAATTGCTGTCTGCCCTGATGCGATAACTATATTTTTGCCGCAAGAACAAGCAAAGGGGGGTACTGCGGAATGCGCCTGACGCTGGTGACGGAAACCTTTCCGCCGGAAGTCAATGGCGTTGCCATGACGCTGGGGCGCTGGGTGGAAGCATTCCGCGCGCGCGGCCACGCCGTCCAGGTGATCCGTCCCCGGCAGGCGGGCGAAGCGGCCGCGCCGACGCTCGTGCCCGGCTTGGCGTTGCCCTTTTATCGTGAGGTGCGCATTGGCTTGGCCGGCGCGGGCCACCTCCGCCGTCTTCTGGCGCAGGCATCCACGGAGCTCGTGCACATCGCCACCGAGGGCCCCCTGGGCTGGGCCGCCCTGCGCGCCGCCGAGCGTTTGGGTCTGTCCATCGCCAGCAGTTTCCATACCAATTTCGATCACTACGCGGGCCACTACCGACTGGGTTCCTTCGAAACCCTGGCCCGCACCTATCTGCGCCACTTCCACAACCGCACCGAGGTCACTCTCGTGCCCAGCGAGAGCACCCGCGCGCGCCTGCTGTCCCAGGGCTTCCAGCGCGTGGAGATCTGGTCGCGCGGGGTGGACGGCGCGCTCTACCATCCGCGTCACCGAGATGCGGCGCTGCGGGCCAGCCTGGGGCTGGGGCCTGACGACCCGCTGCTGCTTTATGTGGGGCGTCTCGCCTACGAGAAAAACCTGCCGGTGCTGCTGGATGCTTTCCAGCGCCTGCGCGAACGCCTGCCGGCACCGCAGCGGGACAAGTTGCGTTTGGCCCTGGTGGGCGGCGGGCCGCTGCTGGCACGCCTGCAGGCCGCCACGCCCGCCGGCGTGGTGCTGGCGGGGGTGCAGCGGGGCGCCGATCTGAGCCGCTGGTACGCCAGCGCCGACATTTTCGCCTTTCCGTCCTGCAGCGAGACCTTCGGCAACGTGGTGCTGGAAGCGCAGGCCAGCGGCCTGCCGGTGGTGGCTTTCGACAGCCCCGGCGTCAACGAGCGGGTGGCGCACGGCCAGGACGGCCTGCTGGTGCCCCCGTCGGCGGATCTGGCCGAACCCTTGGCCGCGCTTTGTCAGGACCCGTCGCGCCGCCGCGCCCTGGGCTTCGCCGCCCGCCGCCAGGCGGAGCGCCAGAGCTGGGAGCACGTGTTTGATGGTCTGGAACAGCGGTACCTGCATCTCTTGACGCAAGATCCGGATGCTTTCGCCACCATGCAAGGAGCGTCGAAATGAGTGCCTTGGGAGAACGGGTGATTCTGCACGAGTGCCGCATCCTGCGTTGGCTCAACCACGGGCTGGAGCGCAGCCTGTTTTGCAGTACCATGGTTTTCGCCAGCCGCCTGGGCGACGGCGTGGCCTGGTATACGCTGGTCATGGTGGTGCTCTGGTGGCAGGGCCTGGCGGCCTGGCGCGGCCTGCTGGCCGCCAGCATCGCCACCGGCGTCTGCATCGCCCTTTTCAAGCTGGTGAAGCGGCGCACCTCGCGCCCGCGCCCGTTCGAGGTGATGGCCGATCTGCATACCGCCCTGCCGCCCCTGGACGACTGGTCCTTCCCCTCCGGCCATGCCATGAATGCTTTCAGCGCCGCGGTGGTGGTGCAGATCTTCTTCCCGGCCCTGGCGCTCGTCATCTGGCCGCTGGCGGTGCTGATCGCCGTGTCGCGGGTGGCGCTGGGCCTGCATTATCCATCGGACGTGGTGGTGGGCGCGGCGCTCGGCGCGCTGATCGCGGGCGCCAGCAGCTACGCCGTGCTGAGTCTCTTTCCCTACTGACGGGACCGCTTCCCGGTGTAGAATAGCCGCCTTTGCCCGCATAGAAGGAGAAGCAGCATGAAGTTCGGCCCATGGGGCGTGGCGGCCTTGCTCGTGTATCTCGTCATCGTTGTCCTCAATCTGGCGCTGGCCATGCCGCAGCCGCCGGTCTGGCTGCGCATGGCGGAGTATGGCGTTTGGGCGGTGGTGCTGCTCGGGGCGCTGGCCCGCTGGCGGCCCGAGGCCGGTCCCTTCATCTGGCGGCCGGTCATGCTGCTTTTGGGCGGCGCCCTGGCCGCCGCCGAGGTGGGTGCCTGGTCGCGCCAGTTGGGACTTAAGTTCGTCATCGACGAATGGATGGCGGCGCTGATCGGGCTGGCGCTGGTGGCGATCCTGGCGCGCGTTTTGCCTCTGTCGTGGCGTGCGCCCTGGCTGGGCTTGCCGCGTCACGACACCGCAGGCGGAGGAAAACCCTGATGGAAATCATCTTCATGCGCCACGGCAAGGCGGAGGACCCCGCCAGCCGGCCCTCGGACTTCGAGCGCGAACTCACCGCCGAGGGGCGCCAGAAGGTGAAGGCGGCGGCCCGGGGCTTGGCGCGTTGCCTGCTGGGCGCCCAGCACCTGCGCATTTGGTCCAGCCCGTTGCCGCGCGCCCGGCAAACGGCCGAACTCGTCGCCGAAGCATTGGGCGACGTGACCGTGGACTTGAACGAACTCATCCCGGCCGGCGACTTCAGCGGCCTGGTGCGCGCCTGGTCGGCCTTGGACGAGGATGCGCAACTGCTCATCGTCGGCCATGAGCCGCACCTGAGCCATTGGGTGGCGCGTATGGCCGGCGTGGTCCTGCCCATGAAGCCCGCCGCCGTGGCGGGACTGGAGGTCAGGGCGGACAAGCCCCAGGAGGGCAAGCTGCGCTGGTTTGCGCATCCGGACGTGCTCGCGCGCTTGGGAGGCTGAGTCGCTGCGGCATCCGTGCCTACCAGTGGTCGGTGTACTTGTGGCCGCAGTTGTTGCAGAGTTCCGAGCCCCAGGTCTGCACAAAGCCGCTGCATGGACAGCCGGAAACGGAGCACGCGCCCCAGCCCCGGGGATGATCGGGCTCGTCCGTCCGGGCATCTGCGGCAGGGGCCGATAGTTCGCCGTGGCGCACTTCCTGGTCTTTCCCTGACATAAAAACCTCCTGTTTCTGCATGTCCCAGTGTCCATGCTCTTCCAGGACGATGCCTGTGCCTGCGGCCGAAAGATGGAGCAGACTACTCGGCGGGCCTGGAGCTGCCTTGCCGGCGCAGCTGAGCTTCGAAGAGGCTGACGCTTTCCGCATCGCGCAGCACGAAGCGGATTTGGCGCAAGGGACTGTCCGGATTCCGTTCGCAAAACTCGAGGGCAGTCCCGATCAGGATCGCCGCGCAGCGCGCCTTCGGGAAGCCGAAGATGCCGCTGCTGATGGCCGGCAGGGCGATGCTGGCGAGCCGCAGCGCGTGGGCCTTGAGGAGGCTTTGCCAGACCGCCGAGTGCAGCAGGGTGTCCTCATCGGCGTCGCCGCCTTCCCAGATCGGGCCGACCGCATGGATGACATGGCGGGCGGGCAGGGCGCCGGCCCCGGTGACCGCCACCTGGCCGGTCGGCACCGGCCCGTTCTCCGCCACCCAGCGGTCGCTCTCGTCCTGGATTGCCTGGCCGCCGGCCCGCACGATCGCCGCCGCCACCCCGCCACCGTGGGCCAGATGGGCATTGGCGGCGTTGACGACGGCATCGACCGTTTCCCGGGTCAGATCCCCCTGCCGGACCTGGATGGCCTGGCCGGCGTCGGTGTGGTGTTCCGCCCTGAGCGTGCTCATGCCAAGCTCCTCTTCGTCGCCTGCGGATCTCCCGCGCACCCGCTCATTTTGACAAGTCCGCCGGCGCGAACTATAGAACTATAGTCCGTGAATCCCACGCTGAATAAGAAAGGGTTGTAAACGCATGCATTTCTCGGCCGGCGAGGCTGTGCTCGCAGCGCCGCAGTCGCCACGCAAGCGTCCCAAGCTGTTGCTGGTCGGCAGTCCGGGAGCGGGCAAGACCACCGCGATCAAGGCTTTCAGCAGCATTCCACCGGTCAGCACCGAAGCCCGCAGCTCGGAGTTGGACATCCGCTATTTCAAGGAAAGCACCACGGTGGCGCTGGACTACGGCTACTTCGTCCTGAACTCGGGCGCCAAGGTGGACCTCTACGCCGCACCCGGCCAGGAGCGCTTTTCCTTCATGTGGGAGATCCTGAGCCAGCATTGCACGGGATTGGTGCTGCTGGTGGACGCCACCCGCCCGGACCCGCAAGCGGATTTGCGCTTTTTTCTCGACCGTTTCCACGCGCTCGTCGGCCCCGTGCCGACCATCGTCGGCATCAACAAGTCCGACGGCCATGGCTTCGATCAGGTGCAGGGCATCCGGGACTGCGTCCGGGCGCACGGCCAGCCCCTGCGCGCGGAAACGGTGGACGTGCGCAATCCCATTCACGTCAAACGGCTGATTCTCACCCTGTTGCGGGCCGTCGATCCCCGCCTGCTCCAGGTCGCCGCCGGCGCCTGAGCGGGCCTAGGTGCGGCGCCGCTGGCGCGCCAGCGCCCAGGCCACGTGCTCGCGCACGAGCGCCGAAGGGTGCGCAGCCCGCGCCGCCAGGGCGCCGATCACCTCGGGACCAGCGGGCGCATTGCCCAGCCCCACCGCCAAGTTGCGCAGCCAGCGCTCGTAGCCGATGCGGTGAATGGCGTTGCCGGCGAGCTTGCGGTGGAATTCTTCCTCGCTCCAGGCGAAGAGCTCGACAAGGCTGACGTCGTCCAGGCCATGGCGCACCCGGAAATCCGCCTCGCCCGTGTCCTGGGCGAACTTGTTCCAGGGGCAGGCGAGCTGACAATCGTCGCAGCCGTAGACCCGGTTGCCGATGAGCGGGCGAAAGGCTTCCGGGATGGCGCCCGGGTGCTCGATGGTGAGATAGGAGATGCAGCGCCGGGCATCGAGCTCAAAGGGCGCCACGATGGCCTGGGTGGGACAGATGTCCAAGCAGGCTTGGCAGGAGCCGCAGTAGCTCCCGTCCGGCGGGTCGACGGGCAGCGGCAGGTCCGTGAAGAGCTCGCCGAGGAAGAACCAGGAGCCGGCCTCGCGGCTCAAGAGCAGGGTGTGCTTGCCGCGCCAGCCGAGCCCCGCCTTCTGCGCCAGCTCCACCTCCATCACCGGCGCGCTGTCGGTGAAGACGCGATAGCTGAAGGGCCCGACGGCGTCCTGGATGCGGTCGGCAAGCTGCTGCAGGCGCCGGCGCAGCACCTTGTGGTAGTCGCGGCCGAGGGCATAGCGGGCGATGTGGGCCCGGCTGCCGTCCGCCAGCACTTCCCAGCCGTCCCGGGCATGGGGCGGGCGGTAGTTCATGCGCACGGAGATGACGCGCAGGGTGCCCGGTTGCAGTTCGGCGGGCCGGGCGCGCTTGGCGCCGTGCCGGGCCATGTAATCCATTTCGCCGTGATAGCCCTTGGCGAGCCAGTCCAGCAGGCGGGCTTCCGCCTCCCCGAGTTCCGTGTCGCTGATGGCAGCGGCCTGGAAGCCGAGCTCCCGGGCCCAGGCCTTGATGTCGCGCGCGAGGCGGAGGAGGTCCATGGTGGCGTAGGCGGATGGATCGATCGTATGCATGGCGGCACCCCCATGGGGCGTCTGCGTTACTGCCGGGCGTCCTCCGCGCCGGCCAGGATCTCCTTGCAGCGCTCCACCAGCTGCGCCTTGAGTGCCGCGTTCTCAGGCCGGTTCAGCATGGATTCCCACACCGGATACAGGAATTTTTCCTTGCGCGCCTCGTGCTTGGCCAGTGCGCCGGAGAGCAGGCTGAAAAAGGGTGCGACTTCCCAGGCTTCCGGCAGGCTATCCTCCTCGAAGGCGGCTTCGACCGCCAGGAAGTCCTCCAGGAGCCTGGGATATTCGGCCAGGATGCCGCTGACGGCGTCACGGATGCGCGGATCGTCGGGCAGGGGGATCTGCTGGGGCAGGAAGCGGGATTCCAGGTGCATGAAGCGGCGAAAGCCCTGGTCGTATTCGCGCACGAAGGGCGGGGCCAGTTCCACCCGGCCCTCGTTGCAGGCGTGCATGGCCTTGGCCAGGGTGCGGTCGAGGCGCTCCTGGGCCTGGCGCAGGAAATCGGTGAGGCTCAGACTTTCGGCATCGTCGCGGTGCTGCACCTTGATCCGCCAGTCGCCCGGCGCGGCCGACAGGATCTCCCAGATGATTTTGTGGCGCAGCTGCAGCGCCACACTTTCCATGATGATGCCGGGATCGTCGTCGGTCTGGATTTCGAAATACTGGCCGGGCTGCAGATCCTCCGCCAGGTAATAGAGGCGGGTCTGCCGGGTGGCGCTGGGTTCGCTGCGGAGATCGAAAGTGCCGATGAGTTGCATGCGGGTCCTTTGGCTCAAACAGGGGGCGCGCTGAGCGCCGGTTGTCGTTCTGTGCAGGGCGCTGGCGGCGTGCCGCTACACCAGCCCCTCCCAGAGCTGCACTTCCACCACGCCGCCCGCTTCCACTCCCGGGCTTTCCTGCGGCAGGACGATGAAGCAGTTGGCGCTGCTCATGGAGCTCAGCACGTGCGAGCCCTGGCTGCCGGTGCTGCGCACCACCCATTCGCCGTTCGCATCGCGTTGCAGACGGCCACGCTGGAACTCCACGCGGCCGGGGCGCTTTTTCAGCGTGTCCAGGCAGCGCACCCGCAAAAGCGGCAGCGGCTCCACCTGCGCCATGCCCATGCGCTTGAGCAGGGCCGGGCGCACGAATTGATAGAAGGTGGCCATCACCGAGACCGGGTTGCCCGGCAGCCCGAAGAAGGTGGCGCCGTTGATCTCGCCGAAGGCCAGCGGCCGGCCCGGCTTCATGTTGATTTTCCAGAAATTGACCCGGCCCAGGCGTTCCAGCAGGTCCTTGACGAAGTCCGCCTCGCCCACGGACACGCCGCCGCTCGTGATCACCACGTCCGCCATGCTGCTCGCCTCCCGCAGCGCCTGCTCCAGGGCGGCGGGGTCATCCGGCACGCGCCCCAGATCCAGCGGTTGGGCACCCAGGCGGCGCAGCATGCCGTGCAGGGTATAGCGGTTGCTGTCGTAGATCTGGCCGGGGGCGAGCGGCGCGCCTACCGGCTGCAGTTCGTCGCCGGTGGAGAAGAAAGCCACTCGCAGGCGGCGGTAAACGCTGATTTCGCCGATCCCGAGCGAGGCGAGCACGCCGACCGTGGCCGGCCGCAGCAGGGTGCCGGCGGGCACCGCCAAGCTGCCATGGCGCAAGTCCTCGCCCGCATGACGGACATTGTCGCCCGCCTTGGGCGCGCCGCTCAGCCGGACCTGATCGCCGTCGCGGGTCACGTGCTCCTGCATCACCACCGTGTCGGCGCCTGCGGGCATGGGCGCGCCGGTCATGATGCGCACGCATTCGCCGGCATCCACCATGCCCGCGAAGGGGTGACCAGCCAAGCTCGTGCCGACCACCCGGCGCGGGGCGTCGCCGTCGACCGCGCGCAAGGCATAGCCGTCCATGGCCGAGTTGGCCCAGGCCGGCACGTCCACGGGCGAGAGCAGATCCGCGGCCAGCACCCGGTCGTAGGCGCCCAGCAGCGGCACCTGCTCGCGGCCCGCGACGGGCGTCAGCGCCTCCAGGATGCGGGCCAGGGCGCTGTCCACGGTCTGGGCTTGCGGATCGAAATCATCACAGCAGCTCGGCGCTTTGCTCATCGTTGTCCTTCCCAAAAACGGTAAATGAAATCGGCCACGGCGGGGATGTCGTTGAGATCCAGGCGCGGGCGCCCGCTGGCCACCGGCGCGTCGCTGGCCACCGCGACGATCCAGTCGTCCTCTGCCGCCAGCAGGCGGTGGCCCAGCGCGGGGCGGTGCACCTCAAGCTTCGCATGTCCCCCGTGGCGCATGCCCTCCACCAACACGAGGTCGCTGCGCGCCGGATCGAGCTGAGCCAGCAGCACCTCGAGCGCCGGCTCCTGCGGCTCGGGCAACTCGGTGAAGAGCGCCCAGCGCCGGTGCGAAGCCACCAGCGTCTGGCTCGCGCCCGCGTGGCGCAGGCGGTAGCTGTCCTTGCCGGGCGTGTCCGCGTCGAAATCATGATGGGCATGCTTGATCACTGCGATGCGCACGCCGCGCTGCACCAGCAGGGGGATGACCCGGGTCAGCAGGGTGGTCTTGCCGCTGCCGCTGAAGCCGGCGATGCCCAGTACGATCACGCTTGCAAATCCTCGGGATAATTACAGTTGAAGAAGGCGTCCTCGTCAAAGTCGACCCAGACGTGGGGCAGGTCCCGGTACCAGCCCTGCACCTGGCGGCCGCCGGCGGCCAGGTAGCTTTCCAGATGGGGCAGCAGGTCCCGGCGGCACAGGCAGACCACCGGCTGCGGCCCGCCCGGCGTGCGTGCCAGCACCAGGGGCGCCGCCTCGTGCTGTGCCCACAGGCGCGGCACCAAGTCATCGGGCAGCCGGGGTGCGTCCACCGGCACGCTCAGCAGCCAGGGTTGCCGGGCCGCCGCCAGACCTTGCCGCAGTCCCATGAGCGGACCGCCGTAGTCGGGAGTCTCGTCGGCGAGCACCGGAAAGCCGAGGGCGGCGTAATCCCCCAGATGGCGGTTGGCGCTGATCAGCAGTTCCGTCACCTGATCCTGCAGGCATGCCACGGCATGGTGAACCAGCGGCATGCCATGCCATGGCAGCCACCCCTTGTCCTGCCCCCCCATCCGCCGACCCGCGCCGCCGGCCAGGATCAGGCCGGTGATGGGGCGGGGCGGGGAATGGGCATCGTCTGGCATGGAAGCATTCTAGCGTGCCGGTGCCGGCTTCTCCAGCACCAGCCGCAGCCTGGCGGGACCGTGCTCGGGAATGGCGAGGTGAGCGGCTGGCGGCCTGGTGCAACGGCCGGTGCGCGCAACCTGGGCGGCGGACGGGGCATTTTTACAATGTGCCGGCTCGACCGGGTTGGGGGTGGTTGAAAGGGCGTGCGCCAGTCCTGAAATGCAAAAAGCCCGGCGTAGCCGGGCTTTCTGTTTTCGCGTCCTGGAGCCTTCAGTCCAGGGGGCGAATGTTCGAAGCCTGTTTGCCCTTGGGCCCCGTGGTGACGTCGAAGGATACCTTCTGGCCTTCACGGAGGGTTTTGAAGCCCTGTGCCTGGATGGCGGAGAAATGCGCGAACAGGTCCTCACCGCCGTCATCGGGGGTGATGAAGCCGAAGCCCTTGGATTCGTTGAACCACTTGACAGTACCAGTTGCCATGTTTAAAGCACCCTAATATGAGAATGTTGAAAAATAGGGCGAAAGCCCGCTTGCACGAGAATCAAGGAAGAGGAGCTGACGAACTGAAGTACCTGTAGAAGGGTTACAACGAACGAGCCAAATCATTGCCTGAAAATCCTGCATCGCCATTATGGAACACGACCTCAAACAAAGCAAGCATCGCAGTATCGCAGGATCAGAGCCATTTCCCTTCAGCCGATGCCGTGCAGAGCCCATTTAACTACCGTCCGCAGGCCGTGGCATGTGTCCAAGGTCGGAGTTGGGTGGGGGCGGGGCAGGGGCGATGAGCGGATCGGCGTCCGTCGCCTACTTTGGCACCCAGCGTTCCCCCGCCTTCCTGTACGCCTTCTCCACCGCCGACCAGGCGACCCGATGGGCCGTGGCCTCCCGGTCTTCCTTGTGGGCGTATTCCTCCCAGGCGTGGTTGAAGGCCTTCATGTAAATCTCCTGGGCGTGGGCGGGCAGGTGGCTTTTGACCCGGTCCGGCAGGTCCGTCGTGCTGCGGTAAGGCATGTGCTCCTCCTGGCCATTGCATCGGATGGGTTCATTTCATGCCTTGAGCCGGCCGGCGGCATGTAGCCAAGGTCGGATGCCCGCGGCCAGGCAGACACGGCGGGCGAAAGCCGATAAAATGAGGTTTTTGCCGCATATCCGCGTCCCACGGCCTGCCATGTTCAAAGACTGGTTCAAGAAAAAGCCCGCCAAAGCATCCGCCTCCCCCCGCAAGGGGCTGGTGCTGGAAGCGGGCATTCCGCCCGAGGAGCGGGTGGATGAGCTGCCCCTGCCCGAGGCGCAGTTCCTGCGCCACTACCATGGCTTTGGCGGCTTGCCGGACGATGCGGGCTTGCGCTCGTTGCTGCTGCAGGCGCTGCGCCATCCGGACTTCCTGGCGGATCTGCCGCGCGGCACTTTGCACAAGCTGCTCGCCCCGGGCGGCCCGCTTGCCGGCGCGGCGGTCGATCCGGACGCCCTGCTGCGCTTCCTGGGCGTGATGCACGGCGAGATCACCCGGCAGATGTACATCGATTCGGCCCGCCGGCGAGCGCGCGCGCGCGGCATCCGCTTCCACCTGCCGGCGGGCGCGGCGGCCAGTCCGGAGGAGCAGGCCATCGTGGAAGCGGACCTCCACGGCCTCGGGCCGGGCGGCTATCCCTTCGAGGCACTGCCGGAAAATCCCCATCCCGGCCGAGCCGCCAAATACTACGTGCGCGTGATCCTGGACGAGCGGGCCTGAGCGGCGGCGCCGCTGTTTTCGCTTGCGGGCATTTGGGTTATGCTTGCTGGTTTTGATCGCCCCGGCGGGCGCGGCGCCCGCTTCATCTCCTGACTGGAACGAGATCCATGAGCAAGAAAATCGCAGTGTTGCCCGGCGACGGCATCGGCCCCGAGATCGTGGCCGAGGCGGTCAAGGTGCTGGCCTATTTGCGCGACGAGCAGGGCCTGGACATCAGCATGGCGGAAGCGCCCGTGGGCGGCGCGGCCATCGACGCCACCGGCGTGCCGCTGCCGGACAGCACCCTGCAGCTGGCGCTCAACGCCGACGCCGTGCTGCTGGGCGCCGTGGGCGGGCCCAAGTGGGAGCCGCTGCC
Organism: Thermithiobacillus tepidarius DSM 3134; assembly: GCF_000423825.1. NCBI lineage: Bacteria > Pseudomonadati > Pseudomonadota > Acidithiobacillia > Acidithiobacillales > Thermithiobacillaceae > Thermithiobacillus > Thermithiobacillus tepidarius. The sequence continues at coordinate 126,468 of NZ_AUIS01000006.1, read as the reverse complement.
GCACGCCGTGCGTCCCGAGCGCGGCCTGCTGGGCCTGCGCAAGCGGCTCGATCTCTTCGCCAACCTGCGTCCGGCCACGGTCTATCCGCAATTGGTGGCCGCCTCGCCCCTGAAGCCCGAGCTGGTGTCCGGCATCGACATCCTGGTGGTGCGCGAGCTCACCGGCGACATCTATTTCGGTGAGCCGCGCGGGGTGGAGCGGCTTCCCGACGGCAGCCGGCGCGGCTACAACACGATGGTGTACTCCGAGGCGGAGATCGCGCGCATCGCCCACGTGGCCTTCAAGGCGGCGCGCGGCCGTCAGAAGAAGGTCTGCTCCGTGGACAAGGCCAACGTGCTGGAGACCACCGAGCTGTGGCGCGAGGTGGTCACCGAGATCGGCCGCCGCGATTACCCGGACGTGGAACTGAGCCACATGTACGTGGACAACGCCGCCATGCAGCTCATCCGCTGGCCGCGCCAGTTCGACGTGATCGTGACCGGCAACATCTTCGGCGACATCCTGTCCGACGAGGCCAGCCAGCTCACCGGCTCCATCGGCATGCTGCCATCGGCCTCGCTGGGCGACAAATACGGCATGTACGAGCCCATCCACGGCTCCGCCCCGGACATCGCCGGCCAGGGCATCGCCAATCCCATCGCCACCATCCTGTCCGCCGCCATGATGCTGCGCTATTCCCTGAACGAGCCGGTCTGGGCGGAGCGCATCGAGGCGGCGGTCAGCCGGGTGCTGGACCAGGGCCTGCGCACGCCGGACATTTACGCGGAGGGTACGCGCAAGGTCGGCACCGCGGAAATGGGCGACGCCATTCTGGCCGCCCTGCGCCAAGGCGGCCAGGGGTAATGGGACGGGAGTCGAGCTTCCGCCTCGCTGCAGCATGCATCCATTTGCTTTGAGGAGCATATCGTGAAGAAGTCCGCATACAACGTTGCCGTCCTGGGCGCCACCGGCGCCGTCGGCGAAACCATGCTGTCCATCCTCGAATCCCGCGACTTCCCCGTGGGCGAGCTGTATCCGTTGGGCAGCGAGCGCTCCGCCGGCAGCAAGATCCAGTTCAAGGGCAAGCATTACACCGTCGGCAACGCCGCCGACTTCGACTGGTCCCAGGCGGACATCGGACTCTTCTCCGCCGGCGGCTCGGTGAGCGCCGAGTACGCGCCCAAGGCGGCCGCCGCCGGCTGCGTGGTGATCGACAACACTGCCCACTTCCGCTATGAACCCGACATCCCGCTGGTGGTGCCCGAGGTCAACGCCCATGCCGTCGCCCGGTACACGAATCGCGGCATCATCGCCAACCCCAACTGCTCCACCATCCAGATGCTGCTGGCGTTGAAGCCTATCCACGACGCCGCCCGGATCGAGCGGGTGGTGGTCGCCACCTACCAGGCCGTCTCCGGCACCGGCAAGGCGGCCATTGAGGAGCTGGCCAGCCAGACCGTGGCGATCTTCAATCAAAAGCCCGTGGAGGCAAAGGTCTACCCAAAGCGCATCGCCTTCAACTGCCTGCCGCAGATCGATGTCTTCCAGGACAACGGCTATACCAAGGAAGAGATGAAGATGACCTGGGAGACCCAGAAGATCATGGAGGATCCCGGCATCCATCTGACCGCCACCTGCGTGCGCGTGCCGGTTTTCTACGGTCATTCCGAGGCGGTCAACATCGTCACCCAAAAGAAGCTGACGGCCGAGCAGGTGCGCGAACTCCTGGCCGCGGCGCCGGGCGTGCAGGTCATGGACGAGCGCAAGCCGGGCGGCTATCCGACGGCCATCGAGGCCGCCAATGCCGATCCCGTCTACGTGGGCCGCATTCGCGAGGATGTCTCCCACGAGCGCGGCATCAATCTCTGGGTGGTGGCCGACAACGTGCGCAAGGGCGCGGCCTTGAACAGCATCCAGATTGCCGAAATCCTGATCCGCGACTACTTGTAAGCAAGCCTGCGCGATTTCCGTCCTTGGCATTGCTTGCGTTGCGCCGGGCCAGCGACTATATGGGATAACTATAAGAAGATGGAGGGCCTCGTCTCGGCGCCGCGCGGCGATCCCAAGCCCTCGGAACACACCATCATTTGGAGGCGGCATGCGTAAGAAGTGGTTGGGAGGAGCCCTGCTGGGCCTGGGCGCCATGGCTCCGATGGCTGGCTGGGCTCTCGGCCTGGGCGATATCAGCGTACTGTCGAGGCCTGGCGAGCCCTTTCGTGCCCAGATTCCCTTGCGGTCCGTCAATCCGGACCAGATGGCGGACCTGCAGGTGCATCTGGCATCGCCGTCCGCCTTCGAAATCGTCGGCATTCCCCGTACCGCCAGCCTCGATGCCCTGAATCTCCGCATCAAGCCCGGCCCCACCCCCATGGTGCTGGTCAGCAGCAGCCGGCCGCTGCAGGAGGGCACCCTGCGCTTCCTGCTGGAACTGGAGTGGGGCGGGGGCAAGCTGGTCAAGGAATACGTGGCGGCCGTGGATGCGCCCGAGGGCCATCGGCCCGCCGTGGTGAGCCTGCCCGCAGCATCCACACCCGTCTTCGTGCCGCAACCGGCGCCGGCGGCCGCGCCGCGCGGCAACCGGCCGGCGGTGGCGCCCGCCACGCCCGCGCAAAGCTGGGCGCGGGTGCCCGCCTACGGCCCGATAACGGCCAAGGACAATCTCTACCGCATCGCCGCGCGCATGCGTGGCGACAGCAGCCTCAGCATCAGCCGGGTCATGGCCGCCCTGTACCAGAGCAATCCGGGCGCCTTCAACGCCGGCAACCCGGACAGCCTGAAGCCTGGCGCGGTGCTGACGGCGCCGCCGCGCAGCGTGGTGGCGGCCATCAGCGAGGCCGAGGCGGGGCGCATTCTGAGCAACCGGGTGCAGTCGCCAGGGGCAGCCGCCAATGCCCAGGCCAAGCAGGCGGCCCAGCCAAATGGCGCCAGGGCGCAGCCGTTGCCGGCCGCCGCCAAGTCTGCGCCGTCTTCCCAAGCCCGGATGCAGCCGGCGGCGCCGAGCCACCCGTCGGCCGCCGACAAGCCCGCCCTGTACATCACCGCGCCGGCTGCTTCCCATGCGCAGGCGAATGCCGCCAGCCCCGAGCTGACCGAGCAGCTCCAATCCCTCCAGGAAGCCAATCTGGCCAACAAGAAGGAAAGCGAGCTGCTGGCCAAGTCCATGGCCAGTCTGAGCAAGCAGGTGCAGGAGCAGCAACGGATGCTGCTGGAGCTTCAGAATCAGAGCGCCGATGCCATGGCCGCTTCGGTGCAAAGTTCGCTGCTCAAGAATCCCCTGATGCTGCTCATGCTGGGCAGCAATGCCCTGGCCTTGCTTCTGGTGGTCTGGCTGCTCCTGCGCGTGCGTCGGACCAATGAGGACGTCGCCCTGACCCAGGCCATGCTGCGAACCATGGAGGACGAGGGATTGCTGCGTGCCCGGGCCGAGCCCGCGTCCATGGATACCGTGCAGCCGATCACCGTCGCGTCCACCCCGGCGCCGGCCCGCGAGAGCGCAGCCTTCGCGCCGGCTGCCTCGAGCCCGGCAGCGCCCGCCGCCAAGCCAGCCCCGGTCCCGGAAGCGGCCGAGGTCGACGTGTTGGATCAAGCAGACCTCTATCTCACCTACGGCCGGGTGCAGCAGGCCCAGGAGGTGCTGGAGGCTGCCCTCACCAGCCAGGCCAGCCGCAAGGAGATCTACGTCAAGCTGCTCGATCTCTATGCCCAGCAGGGCAAGATGGACGATTATCTCGACTTGGCCGAACGCATGCGCGGCCGTTTCGGCAAGGACAACGCCGCTTGGCGCGCCGTGGCCGCCCAGGGCATGATGCTCTTCCCCGACAATCCGCTCTTCCAGGATGAGGCGGCCGATACCGCTGCCGTGGAAACTGCAGCGCCGCAGGCTGCCGCCGCGCTGGAAACGGCAGAGCCCATGCTGGATTTGTCCCTGGATGGTGCTCAGCCGCAAAAAGCGGAAGAGGAGTCCAATCTCATGGACTTCGATTTCGGCGGTCTCTCCTTCGATGGCAGCTTCGCCAGCGGCGGGCGGGCCGTGACCAGCCCCGAGCCGGCGGCGGAAGAGGCCGCCCCGGAGCTGCCGGCCGCGGCGCTGGAGCAGCCGGAGCTTGCTTCGGCGCCCGAAGGCATGGATCTGGACTTCACCCTGGAGCAGGACAACGAAGCGTTGCGGGATGAGGTCTTCGCCGCCCTGGACAAGGAGTTCCGGGCCTTGGAGGAGGCGCCTGAAGCGGTCGCCCCGGCCGCGGCCGCGGACAACGTGGTGTCCTTCGACTTCAGTGCGTTTTCCGCCGCGACGGCGACGGAGAGTGCGCCTGCGGATGCCCCGCAGGAGGACCAGGCTTCCGCCATGGAGTGGGACATGCTGGGTACCAAGCTGGACCTGGCCAAGGCCTACGTCGACATGGGCGACAGCGAATCCGCCAAGGAGCTGCTGGAGGAGGTGGCCCAGCAGGGCGATGGCCGCCTTCGCGCCGAGGCCCAGGAGCTCCTGGCGGCTCTGGGCTGACAGAGCAAGGCCGCCCTTTATATTTTCGTTGATTTCGCATACATTCGCGGAGTGCCCCCGTGCCACGGCGGGCACTCTTTTTTATTGGGTCGCGCGTGCAAATGCGCCCTTGTTCCGATAAATTCCCTGCCGCCCGGTGGATCTGTTGATCATGCGCTGCACCTGGATGCGACCGTTGCATCCCATGGCCAAACTGCTGGCGGTCATCGCCGTCAGCCTAGGGCTGGCGCTGAGCCTGCGGCCGCTGTTGCCGGGCGCGGCATTGGTGACGTTGCTGCTTCTGCTGTGCGACGTGCCGCAGCTGGCGTCCCTGGGCCGGGCCCTGCGGCGCGTGCGCTGGCTGCTGCTGTCCATCGTCCTGCTGCACGGCTACCTGACGCCCGGAGAGGCGGCCTGGCCGCTCCTCGGCGAACTCTCACCCAGCAGCATCGGGCTGGAAAACGGCCTGCAGCGCGCGGCCATGCTCCTGATCATGGTGACCTGGGCCGTCTGGCTGATGCAGGACGTCAGCCCATCCGCGATGGCTGCGGCCATTACGGCCATGCTGCGGCCCCTTGCGGCCTTGGGTTTTCCCGCGGATCGCCTCGGCCGGCGCCTGTCGCTCACCCTGCAGGCGGTGGAGCAGGTCGGCGAGCGTGCGCGCGTCCTGCGCATGGAACTCTTGCAGGCCGCGCCGCCGCGGAGCTGGGGGGAAGGGCTGCGCCTGCGGGCGGAGGTGTTGTTGCGCTTGTTCCAGGAGGCGGAGCAGGCGCCGGCGCCGGCGTCCGCGCTGCCGCTGTCGCCCTTGCCGGCGTGGCGGTGGCGGGACCGGCTTTTTCTGATGGCAGTGCTGCTGGCGTTGACGCTGGCTTATTGGAATCTCGGATAGTGATGCGCATAGCGATAGGGGTGGAATACGACGGATCGGCCTTCTGCGGCTGGCAGCGCCAGCACGGCCAGCCGAGCGTGCAGGCGGCGGTGGAGGAGGCCCTGTCCCGCGTCGCCGACGCGCCCATTGAGGTGGTGGTGGCGGGGCGCACCGACACGGGCGTGCACGGCCTGGGACAGGTGGCGCATTTCGATACCGGGGCGCAACGCAGTGTCCATGCCTGGGTGATGGGCGCCAACGCCAATCTGCCCAAGGCGGTGAGCCTGCGCTGGGCCATGCCGGTGTCCGAGGACTTTCATGCCCGTTTTTCCGCCACCGGCCGCGCCTACCGCTATCTCATCCTGAACCGCCCCCAGCGTCCCGCCGTGCGTCGCCACTTCGTGAGCTGGGTGTACCCGCCGCTGGACGAGGCGCGCATGCAGGCGGCGGCGGAGCTGCTCATCGGCCGCCACGATTTCTCCGCCTTCCGCGCCAGCGCCTGCCAGGCCAAGCACCCCGTGCGCGAACTGCGCCGCCTGCAGGTGCGCCGCCAGGGCGAGCTGCTGGCCATCGATGCCGAGGCCAACGCCTTTCTGCATCACATGGTGCGCAACCTGGCCGGCGTCCTGATCGCCGTGGGCAGCGGCAAGCAGCCGCCCGCCTGGGCCCGCGAGGTGCTGGAAGGCCGGGACCGGCGCCTGGCCGGCGTTACCGCCCCGCCGGAGGGCCTGTATTTGACCGGCGTGACCTACCCGGCGCATTTCGGATTGCCGTGCCAGCCGGCGGAACCGTGGTGAGTGGCGGGCAAAGCAGGGAAGGGCGCTTCCACGCTTTTGGCGAAATTGTTGGCAGATTTTGCGCAGTTTGCGTTTATACTCGTCACTCGTGACGCATTGCTGGCTTACCCCTATGATTCGTGTGAAAATTTGCGGGATTACCCGGCCCGAGGACGCGCGGGCGGCCGCGGCGGCGGGGGCGGACGCCATCGGCCTGGTGTTCCACCCGGCCAGCCCGCGGGCCGTGAGCGTGGCGCAGGCGTGCGCGATCCTGGAGGCGTTGCCGCCTTTCGTGACCAGCGTCGGGCTTTTCGTGGACACCGCGCCGGAGGCGGTGGCCGGGGTGCTGGCCCGTTGCCCGCTGGACCTGCTGCAGTTCCACGGCGACGAGGCGCCGGCCTACTGTGGCGCTTTCGGACGGCCCTACATCAAGGCCATCCGCATGCGCGGGCCGCTGGACCTCGAGGCGCTGGCGCGAGCCTATCACGATGCGCGCGGACTGCTCCTGGACGCCTACGCGCCGGCGGCCGCGGGCGGCACGGGCCTGACCTTCGACTGGTCCTTGATCCCGGGTGGACTGGCCCGCCCGCTCGTGCTGGCCGGCGGACTGCATCCGGGCAATGTGGCCGAGGCGGTGCGCCGGGTGCGGCCCTATGCCCTGGACGTGAGCAGCGGGGTGGAGGCGGCGCCGGGCATCAAGGATGCCGCGCTGATCCAGGCCTTCGTGGCCAATGCGCGTCGCGCCGCGGAAGACGTTTGAGAGCCGCCGTGTGGCGGCACGGAATTCGTAGCAAGTGCTGAGGAAAGCGTAATGTCCAAATACGATATGCCCGATGCCCGCGGCCATTTCGGCCCCTACGGCGGCGTATTCGCGGCGGAAACCCTGATGGCGCCCCTGCAGGAGCTGACCCGCGCCTATGCGGCGGCGCAGGTGGATCCGGCCTTCCAGGCGGAATTGAAGGCGGATCTGGCCCAGTTCGTGGGTCGGCCCAACCCGCTCTACCACGCCGCGCGCCTGTCGCGGCAACTGGGCGGCGCGCAGATCTACCTGAAGCGCGAGGATCTCAACCACACCGGTGCCCACAAGATCAACAACACGGTGGGCCAGGCGCTGCTGGCGCGGCGCATGGGCAAGCGGCGCGTCATCGCCGAGACCGGCGCCGGCCAGCACGGCGTGGCCACCGCCACCGTGGCCGCGCGCTACGGCATGGAGTGCGTGGTCTACATGGGCGAGGAGGACGTGCGCCGCCAGTCCATCAACGTGTTCCGCATGCGCCTCCTGGGCGCCGAGGTGCGGCCGGTGTCGAGCGGCTCGCGCACCCTCAAGGATGCCCTGAACGAGGCCATGCGCGACTGGGTCACCAACGTGGACGACACCTTCTACATCATCGGCACCGTCGCCGGTCCCCATCCCTATCCCATGATGGTGCGCGACTTCCACAAGGTGATCGGCGAGGAGGCGCGGGCCCAGTGCGTGGAGCAGACCGGCCGTCTGCCGGACGTGTGCGTGGCCTGCGTGGGCGGCGGCAGCAATGCCATCGGCCTCTTTTATCCCTTCATCGAGGATGAGGGCGTGCGCCTGGTGGGCGTAGAGGCGGCGGGCAGCGGCGTGGCTTCGGGCAGGCACGCCGCGCCCTTGACCGCCGGGCGCCCGGGCGTGCTGCACGGCAACCGCACCTATCTCATGGAGGACGCCGACGGGCAGATCATCGAGACCCACTCCATCTCCGCCGGCCTGGACTATCCCGGCGTCGGGCCGGAGCATGCCTACCTGAAGGACATCGGCCGCGCCGAGTACGTGGCCATGACCGACGAGGAGGCGCTGGCGGCCTTCCACCTGCTGACCCGCACCGAGGGCATCATGCCCGCCCTGGAGACGGCCCATGCCCTGGCCTACGCCTTCCAGCTGGCGCCCACTCTGCGGCCCGAGCAGAGCATCGTGGTGAGCCTGTCCGGACGCGGCGACAAGGACATCCACACGGTCGCCGAATACATGGAGAAGCACAAGCAATGAGCCGCCTGAAGCACACTTTCGACCGGCTGCGGGCGAGCCGCCGCGCCGCCATGATCCCGTTTTTCACCGCCGGCGATCCGGAGCCGGGCGTGACGGTCCCCATGCTCCAGGCGTTGGCGGCCGCCGGCGCCGACATCATCGAGGTGGGCGTGCCCTTTTCCGATCCCATGGCGGACGGTCCCACCATCCAGCAGGCCAACGAGCGCGCCCTGCGCCACCACGTCAACCTGCGCCAGGTGCTGGGCGCCGTGGCGGCCTTCCGCCAGGGCGACCAGGACACGCCCGTGGTGCTGATGGGCTATCTCAATCCGGTCGAGGTGATGGGCTACGCCGCCTTCGCCGAAGCCGCCGCGCAGGCGGGCGTGGACGGCGTGATCACCGTGGACCTGCCGCCGGAAGAGGCGGATGACCTGGTGCGCGAGCTGCGCCAGCGCGACATCGATCCCATTTTCCTGCTGGCGCCCACCAGCAGCGAGGAGCGCATCCAACTGGTGGCGCAGCAGGCCAGCGGCTTCGTCTATTATGTCTCGATGCGCGGCGTGACCGGGGCGGGCGGCCTGGACACCGCCGCCGTCGCGGCCAAGCTGGAGGCGGTGCGCCGTCAAACGACGCTGCCGGTGGGCGTGGGTTTCGGCATCCAGGATGCCGAAACCGCCGCCGCCGTGGCCCGCATGGCCGACGCCGTGGTGGTGGGCAGCGCCGTGGTGAAGGAAATCGCCGCCGCCCGGGATGCCAACGACGCGGTGCGCCGGGCGAGCGCCCTGGTCAAGGGGCTGGCCGCCGCCGTGCATGGTGCGCGCGAGCCGTTGCAGGAGTCCGTATGAGCTGGTTCGAGAAGCTGTTGCCGCCCAAGATCAAGAAGGAAAAGGCCGCGGGCGAGGAAAAGGAAAGCAAGCGCGCCGTGCCGGAAGGGCTGTGGTCCAAGTGCCCGACCTGCCAGAGCGTGCTGTACCGCACCGAGTTGGAGGAAAACCTGGAGGTCTGCCCCAAGTGCGATCACCACCACCGCATCGGCGCGCGTCGCCGCCTGGATCTTTTCCTCGACCCGGAGCCGCGCCTGGAACTGGGGGCCAACTACGTGCCCGTGGATCCGCTGCGCTTTCGTGACCAGAAAAAATACAAGGACCGCCTGACCGCCGCCCAGAACAGCACGGGCGAGCGCGACGCCCTGGTGGCCATGCGCGGCCAGGTGAAGGGGGTGCCCGTGGTGGCAGCCGCCTTCGAATTCGGCTTCATGGGCGGCAGCATGGGATCGGTGGTCGGCGCGCGTTTCGTCAAGGCGGCCGAAACCGCCCTCGAATACCGCATTCCCCTGGTCTGCTTCAGCGCCAGCGGCGGCGCCCGCATGCAGGAGGCGCTGCTGTCGCTCATGCAGATGGCCAAGACCTCCGCGGTGCTGGAGCGCCTGGCCAAGGCGGGCGTGCCCTACATTTCCGTGCTGACCGATCCGACCATGGGCGGCGTGTCCGCCAGTCTGGCCATGCTGGGCGACATCCAGATCGCCGAGCCCAAGGCGCTCATCGGCTTCGCCGGCCCGCGGGTGATCGAGCAGACCATTCGGGAAAAGCTGCCCGAGGGCTTCCAGCGTTCCGAGTACCTCCTGGAGCACGGCGCCATCGACATGATCGTGGACCGGCGCCAGATGCGCGACACCATTGCCAGCCTGCTGGCGACCATGACCCACCAGCACGTTTCCAACGCCTGATGGACCCTGCTGCCTCCGTGTCGCCGCCGGGCGGCGCCGCTGGGCCTTTGGCTGCCTGGCTGGCCCGCCTGGAGGCGTTGCAGCCCGAGCGCATCGAGCTCGGGCTGGAGCGCGTGCGGACGGTGATGGCGGCCATGGCGCTGCCGGCGCGCCTGCCCATGCCGACCATCCTGGTGGCGGGCACCAATGGCAAGGGCTCGGCCGTCGCCTATCTGGAAGCCATCCTGGCGGCTGCCGGGCTGCGGGTGGGCGCGTACACCAGCCCGCACCTGTGGCGTTACAACGAGCGGGTGCGCATCGGCGGCCGGCCGGCAGCCGACGAAGTCCTGGTGGCCGCCTTCGAGGCGGTGGAAGCCGGCCGTCGCGAGGTGCCGCTGACCTACTTCGAATTCGGCACCCTGGCGGCGGTGCATGCCTTTCTGCAGGCGCGGGTGGAGGTGGCCGTGCTGGAGGTGGGCCTGGGCGGGCGGCTGGATGCGGTGAACGCCTTCACGCCGGACCTGAGCCTGATCATGCGCCTGGACGTGGACCACAGCGCCTGGCTCGGGCCCGACCGCGAGAGCATCGCCCGCGAGAAGGCCGGCATCTTCCGGCCGGGCGTGCCGGCGGTCTGCGCCGATCTCGACCCGCCCGCCGTCATCGGGGCGGAGGCGGCCAGGTTGGGAGTGCCGCTGTGGCAGGCGGGGCGGGACTTCCGGGCCGCGCCCATCGACGCGGCGCGCTGGGATTGGCTCGGACCGGACGGCGTGCTGCGCGGGCTGCCCATGCCCAGCCTGCGCGGCGGGCATCAGCTCCACAACGCGGCGGCCAGCATCGCCGCCCTGCGCGCGCAGCGGGTGCTGCCGCCGCTGCCCGAGGCGGCACTGCGGGAGGGCCTGCGTCGGGCCCGCGTGCCGGGCCGCTTTCAGCTGCTGCCGCCGCAACGGGATCAGGGACCGGCCTGGCTGCTGGACGTGGCCCACAACCCGGACGCGGCGCGGGCATTGGCGGCCGGCCTGCGCGAATGCGGCACCCGGGGACGGGTGCTGGCGGTGGTGGGCATGCTGGCCGACAAGGATCATCGAGCGACGCTGCGGCCCCTGCTGGACGAGGTGACGGCCTGGTTCTGCGCCAGCCTGCCGGGGCCGCGCGGCACCGATGCGGGCACCCTGGCCGGGGTGCTCGAGGACCTGGGTGCGCAGCGGGTGAGCGCCCATGCCGGCGTGATGGAGGCGCTGCAAGCCGCCGATGCCAGCGCCGGGCCGGAAGATCTTGTGCTGGTATTCGGATCGTTTCACACCGTGGCGGCCCTGCCGGAAGCGGTTGCCATGCGGAGTTTCCTGGAGGAGTGACGTGGACGAACGCAAGCGGGAAGACGTACTGAGCGACGAGTTGGACAACGCCTGGAGCGATGCGGACTACGAAGAAGTGTCCGGTGCCCGCCAGGGGCACCTCCATCGCATCATCATCGGCGGCGTGCTGGCCATTGTGGTGGTGCTGATCCTGGTTTTCATGTTCAGCGACCGCCAGCCGCCGGAGGTGCCGAAGGAAAAGGACGCGGTGCAGCTGAAGATTCCGCTGGAAGACGAGCCGGCTCCCGCCATGGCGGACAATGTGCCGGTGCTGGAACCGGTGACGCCGCCGGCTGCCGAGACCGGTCCGGTCTACCCGCCCAGCGACGAGCCGGTGGCGGCCGCGCCCGCCGGCCAGCAGTCCGCCATGGACGTCAAGGCCGCTGCGCCGGGCAAGCCGGCCCCGGTGGCGGTTGCGCCTGAGGCGCCGCCGGCTGAAACCCGGGTGAGTCCGCCCGTGCCGAAGCCCGCCGCACCCGCGGCGCCGGCGCCGCGGGCAGCCAGCCCGGCCGCGCCCCAAGGCCAGGATGAAGCTGCACGACAGGCGGAGCGCGAACAGGCCTTGCAGGCCAGACTGGCCCAGGAGCAGCAAGCGGCCAAGCCCGCTGGCCCCGAGGCCGCGCCGGCCGCCAAAACAGCGGTCGCGTCCCAGCCGCATCAACCCGCTGCCGCCAAGCCCGCGGCCAGCGCCGAGGCGGCGCGGCCGGAGCCGGCGCCGGGCCCCGGACCCTACGTGGTGCAGCTGGGTGCCTTCAAGACTCGCGCCAACGCCGATCACCTCGTCACCGAAATGAGCGGGACCGGCTTGGCGCTGCGGGTGGTGGAGGGCGGCGGCGTGTACAAGGTGCAAAGCCGCCCCTACGCCAACTACGAGCAGGCCAAACAGTTCCGCAGCGCGGTGCAGAGCAAGGCGCAGGTGGCCGCGATCATCGTGCCGGCCAAGTGACGACCGGCAGGGCCGCGAGGCAGGGGAGCGTTTGCGGCCGGCGCCCATTCTCTGTTGCAGCCGTATCTTTGGAGAGAAGACGTTGAGTTGGCAGTACGGAAGCCGGGCGCGGCGGGAGCGCGAAAATGGTGTGGTTTGATTGTCTGATTTTCGCCATCCTGCTGGTGTCCACGATCGTGGGCCTGCTGCGGGGCCTGGTGCGCGAAGTGTTCTCGCTCTTCCTGTGGCTGCTGGGCTTCGTGGTGGCCATCCACTACAGCCCGCCGGCAGCCCAGTTGCTCAAGCCCTTCATCGACACGCCCTCGCTGCGCATCGTGGCCGCCTTCCTGGCGCTCTTCCTGGTGACCGTGATCATCGGCAATCTCTTTGCCTTGCTGCTGCAGCAGATCCTGCACAAGGCCGGCCTATCCACCGTGGACCGCGCCCTGGGCGGCGGTTTCGGCCTGCTGCGCGCCGTGCTGCTGGCCGGCCTCCTGGTCCTGATCGCCCAGGCCACGCCCATGGCCAAGGACCCCTGGTGGCACAAATCCATGACCGTGCCGTGGTTCACCCCGGTGGCTTCCAAGTTGTATAATTATTTGCCCAAGTCGTTGTCTAAGTATTTGCGACCGAAATCACAGGCGGAGTCACATTGAACGCTTCCACTGCCCATCCTTTGAAGCCGCTTTCCTCCCTGCTGGACGATGACCACTTTCACGACGAGTGCGGCGTCGTCGGCATCTTCGAGCATCCCGAAGCCAGCAATCTCGCCTATCTCGGCCTCTACGCGCTGCAGCATCGCGGCCAGGAGGCGGCGGGCGTGGTGTCCACGGACGGCCAGGAGTTCTACAACCACCGCGGCATGGGCCGCGTCGCCGATGTCTTCAGCGCCAAGGACATCAAGCGGCTGAAGGGCAACCGCGCCATCGGCCACGTGCGTTACTCCACCACCGGCGACTCGGTGCTGCGCAACACCCAGCCGCTGGTCATCAACTACCGGCACGGCGCCCTGTCCCTGGCCCACAACGGCAACCTGGTGAATGCCCGCGAACTGCGCGAGGAACTGGAGCGTGCCGGCTCCATCTTCCACACGGACATGGATACCGAGGTCATCCTGCACTTGGCCGCCCGGGTGGACGGCAAGGACGCTGGCGAGCGCCTGGCCGCAGCCCTGAGCCAGGCCAAGGGCGCCTACTCCATCGTCGCGCTCACGGAGACCCGCCTGATCGGCGTGCGAGACCCCTTGGGCTTTCGGCCCCTGGTGCTGGGCCGGCTGGTGGAATCCGGCGGTTACGTGCTGGCTTCGGAGACCTGTGCCCTCGACCTGATCGGCGCCGAGTTCGTGCGCGACATCGAAGCCGGCGAAATGGTCATCATCTCCGAAAAAGGCATTGAATCCCGCCGCCCCTTTGCGCCCGTCGGCCGGCGCATGTGCGTCTTCGAATACATCTATTTCGCCCGGCCCGACAGCAATCTGGACGGCATCAACGTCTACAACGCGCGCAAGCGCATCGGCCATGAGCTGGCCAAGCTCTATCCCAAGGACGCGGACATCGTCGTGCCTGTGCCCGATTCGGGCGTGGCGGCGGCCATGGGCTACGCCGAGGCCACCGGCATTCCCTTCGAGCTGGGGCTGATCCGCAACCATTACGTGGGCCGCACCTTCATCCAGCCCGCCCAGTCGGTGCGCGACTTCGGCGTCAAGGTCAAGCTGAACGCCATGCCGTCGGTGCTCAAGGGCAAGCGCGTGGTGCTGGTGGACGATTCCATCGTGCGCGGCACCACCAGCGCCAAGATCGTCAACCTGGTGCGTGACGCCGGCGCCCGCGAGGTGCACTTCCTGGTCAGCTCGCCGCCGACCACTGGCCCCTGCCATTACGGCATCAACACCCCCGACCGCTCGCACCTGATCGCCGCTCAGCATTCGGAAGAGCAGATCCGCAAGCTGATCAATGCCGACTCGCTGGGCTACCTCACCATGGACGCCCTCTACCGGGCCATGGGCAGCCGCGAGACGGGATATTGCGATGCCTGCTTTTCCGGGGATTACCCCATCTTCAAGGAAATCGGTGCGGAGGAGCGCCAACTGCGGCTGATCAAGGAGGGTTGAGTGGACAACGACAACAATTGGGAGGACTGGCAACCGGATACGCTGGCCGTGCGCGCCGGCGTGCACACCACGCCCGAGGGTGAGCACAGCGAGCCCATCTTTCCCACCTCGTCCTACGTGTTCCAAAGCGCCGCCGAAGCGGCGGCGCGCTTCGCCGGCCAGCCCGGCAACGTCTACAGCCGCTACACCAATCCCACCGTGCGCGCCTTCGAGGAGCGGCTGGCGGCCTTGGAAGGCGCGGAAAGCTGCGTGGCCACCGGCTCCGGCATGGCCGCCTGCCTGGCCACCTTCATGGCCCTTTTGAAGGCGGGCGACCACGTGGTCGCCTCGCGCGCCATCTTCGGCACCACCGTCCAGCTCCTAAGCAACATTCTGGGCCGCTTCGGCCTGGAAACCACCTTCGTGGACCTGACGGACCTGGGCGCCTGGCGCGCCGCCATCCGCCCCAACACCCGCATGCTCTTCCTGGAAACGCCGAGCAACCCCATGACCGAGATCGGCGACCTGGCGGCGCTGGCCGCCATCGCCCACGAGGCCGGTGCCCGGCTGGTGGTGGACAACACCTTCTGCACGCCGGTCCTGCAGCGGCCTCTGGACTTTGGTGCCGACGTGGTCATCCAGTCCGCCACCAAGTACATCGACGGCCACGGCCGCTGCCTGGGCGGCGCCGTGCTCGGTTCCCGGGAGTTGATGGAGGGGCCGCGCGGCTTTCTGCGCACCGCCGGCCCGAGCATGAGCCCCTTCAACGCCTGGGTCTTCCTGAAGGGCCTGGAGACCTTGTCCCTGCGCATGGCCCGCCATAACGCCTCGGCCCAGGCACTGGCCGAATGGCTGGAGGCGCAGCCGCAGGTCAACCGGGTGTTCTATCCCGGCCTCGCCAGCCATCCGCAGCACGCATTGGCCCAGCGGCAGCAGAAGGGGCCCGGCGGCATCCTGTCCTTCGATCTCAAGGGCGGTCAGCCGGCGGCGTGGGCGTTCCTGGACGCCCTCCGGATCTGCTCCCTGACCGCCAATCTCGGCGACGCCAAGACCACGGTCACCCATGCCGCCAGCACCACCCACAGCCGGGTCAGTCCCGAGGCCCGCGCCGCTGCCGGCATTACCGACGGCCTGGTGCGCATCAGCGTGGGGCTGGAGGACGTGGAGGACCTGCGGCAGGACCTCGCCCGCGGCCTGGCAGCCATCGGCACCTGAACGGGCGAGGCGTGCCGGCTCGGTCGAAGGCCGGCTAGGCATGGCCGCCGTTCGTGGTCTATTACTCCTAATAGAGGAACCACTTTTCTCCGCAGGAGGAGCGACCATGGCCGAGAGATACAAAGTGCTGCGCTCTGGCACGCTGGACAAGGGCATCAGCTTTTACCGGTTTTCCCAGGAGCTTCCCAAGATCGTGACGCCGGACAGTCCGGCCATCGACGTGATGACGGACCTGAAGCGCGTCACCGCCGTGACCATCGCGCCGGACGTGCCCATCGACGCGGCGCTGCAGAAGATGATCCATGCCGAGGTGCGCATGCTGCTGGTCACCGACCAAAAGCACGAGGTGGTCGGCCTCATTACCGCGCGCGACCTCATGGGCGAAAAGCCGGTGCACTTCGCCTCCCAGGAGCGCCTGCCGCGCGAGCGCATCCTGGTGGAGCACATCATGACGCCGCAGCCCGACATTCAGGTGCTGCACATGGAGGATGTGCTGCATAGCCGCGTGGGGGACATCATCATGACCCTGCGCGAGGCCGGGCGCCAGCACGCCTTGGTGGTGGAGCCCGACGGTCTGGACAAGAGCCAGGTGATCCGCGGCATCTTCTCCACCACGCAGATCGGCCGGCAGCTCGGGATGGAGATCCAGCCCACCGGCATCGTGCAGAATTTCGCCCAGTTGGAAGCCGTGCTAAACCACTAGCCCACCAGGACCGGCCTGCGGTGCCGTCCCTGGTGGGGTGCCGCAGGAGCCGGGCAGTTTGACCTCCCTCAGATCTTGATCCATGAGCGAATCCCTCTTCGAGCAGGCGCTCGGTGCATTGTTGACCGCCGATCCCGCGCAGAAATGCGCCCGTACCCAGGCCCTGTGGGCGCAGTGGACGGCCGGCGCCTTGTCCCTGGCCGGCGGCGGCGAGATTGCGCCCCTGCCGGCGCCGGGCCGCCCGGCCCGCCCGCCGCTGGTGCCGCCCAAGGAACTGCCCAAGCGCAACCGGCTGCACACGCCCGCGGGCCGCGCCGTGCTGCTGCATGCCTTGGCCCACATCGAGTTCAACGCCGTCAACCTGGCCCTGGACGCGGTTTACCGCTTCCGGGACCTGCCGCGCGACTACTATCACGATTGGCTGAACGTGGCACGGGAGGAGGCCCGACACTTCGAGCTGCTGCGCGACCACATCCGCGGTCTGGAGGCCGATTACGGCGACTTCCCCGCCCATGACGGCCTGTGGCAGATGGCGGTGGACACGGCCCATGATCCCTTGGTGCGCATGGCCCTGGTGCCGCGCGTGCTGGAAGCCCGCGGCCTGGACGTGACGCCAGGCCTGATCGAACGCCTGGAGGCCGCCGGCGACCCGCAAGCCGCCGCCATCCTGCGCCTCATCCGCCGCGATGAAATCGGCCACGTGGCCGTGGGCACGCGCTGGTTCCACTATCTCTGCGCGCAACGCGGGTTGGAGCCGGTGGGCACCTTTTTCGCGCTGGTGGAGCAGTATATGAAGGGGCGGCTGAAGGGGCCGTTCAATCTGGAGGATCGGGTGCAGGCGGGGTTTCTGGCGGCGGAGCTGGAGCAGTTGCGGAGTTTGGGGTAGGGGACGTTGCCAGCGGGCTTGTGGGCGGGGTGCCGTTGAAGGGCGGGTGCTTGGGTGGGCTTGCTCCAGCCCCACCGGGTTGAGGGTTGGAGCGGGCTGGCGCCCGCGGGTAGTTGGGTGTCGGGGGTTGCCGGCGGCAACCTGCTTTGCCGCTCTCTGCGTTCGCTCTCGCTGTGCTCGCGAAACTCCCCTTGGTCGTTTTGCCGCTCTCTGCGTTCGCTCTCGCTGCGCTCGCGAAACTCCCGCTGGTTGTTTTGCCGTTCGCTGCGCTCACGCTCGCCTGCGGCTCGCGAAACGGCGAAGGCAACCCAGAGCCCCGCTGCCGCCGCCGGCCGTAGGAGCGAGCTGGCTCGCGATCCACTATGCCGCCAGGCCAGCCACCGCGGGCCAGCTCGCTCCTACAGCCTGGGATGCCGGCACGCCTGGCTTGGCGCGGCATCGCAGCCGCCCGGAACACCCTCTCCCTGGGGAGAGGCAGGGTGAGGGCTGATATGGCTGGCGCCCCGGCGGCACCCCCCGGACCGCGCTGCCGCCGCCAGCCGTAGGAGCGGGCTGGCCCGCGATTCCGTGGCGGCCATGCAGTCGATCGCGAGCCAGCTCGCTCCTACAGTCCTGTGAACCCACGAGGTCCACGTGCTGCCGAGGGCGGGCCGGAGGGTGCAAGGCGCATGTCTCCCCTGGACCCGGGGAGCTATATGGCCTTGCGCTTCAGCCTTCGGCCGCCAGCATCTGCACTTCCTCCTCCAGCGCCAGCCAGCCTTCCTCCAACTCGCCGTAGCGCGCCTGCAGGGTGGCGCGCTGGGCGTTGAGGGTCTGGAATTTTTCCGGGTCCGGCTGCTGATAGAGCAGGGGGTCGGCCAGCAGCGCGTCCAGCCGCGCCAGTTCCCCTTCCAGCACGGCCATTTCTGCCTCCAGCTTGCCCTGTTTCTGCCGCACCTGCTTGAGATTGGCGCCGGGGCCGCGCTTGGGCGCGGTGAGCTTGTCGGGTTTCGGGGCGCTGGCGCGGGCAGCGCGGGCGGCGAGCCACTGGCGGTAGTCGTCCAGGTCACCATCGAAAGCCGCCGCCTGGCCGTCGGCAACCAGCAGGAGCTGGTCGGCGCAGGCGCGGGTCAGGTTGCGATCGTGGGAGACCAGCACCATGGCCCCGGCGTAGTCCTGCAGGGCCAAGGTCAGGGCGTCGCGCATGTCCAGATCCAAATGGTTGGTGGGCTCGTCCAGGAGCAGCAGGTGCGGCCGCTGCCAAGCCAAGCCGGCCAGCACCAGACGACTTTTTTCGCCGCCGGAGAAGCCGCCCACCGGGCGGTCCATCTCGTGGCCGCCGAAGCCGAAGCGGCCGAGGAAGTTGCGCAGGCTCTGGGCATCGGTTTCGGGGTCCAGGCGCTGCATGTGCTGCAGGGGCGTGGCCGCCAGGTCCAACTGCTCCAGTTGATGCTGGGCGAAGTAGCCGATGCGCACGCCCGGGGTGAGCTGGCGCGTGCCCTGGGTCGGCTGCAGTTCGCCGGCCAGCAGGCGGATCAGGGTGGACTTGCCGGTGCCGTTGGGGCCGAGCAGGGCGAGGCGGTCGCCCGGGCGCAGGGTCAGGTTCAGGCCGCGGAACAAAGGCCGCTCGCCGAAGGCGAAGGCGGCCTGCTCCAGTTTGAGCAGGATCTGCGGCGGGCGTTCCGGGCTGGGCAGCTCCAGGCTGTAGCCGTCCGCCACCTGCACCTTGGCCACCCGTTCCATGCGCGCCAGGGCCTTGAGGCGGCTTTGCGCCTGGCGGGCCTTGCTGGCCTTGGCGCGGAAGCGGGCGACGAAGTGCTCCAGTTCGGCGATGCGCGCCTGCTGCTGCTCGTAAAGAACCTGCTGCTGAGCGGCGCGCTCCGCCCGGCGCGTTTCGAAGGCGTCGTAGTCGCCGGGGTAGAGGGTGATCTGGCCTTGGTCGATGTGGCCGATGCGGTCCACCACCGCGTTCAGGAACTCGCGGTCGTGAGAGACCAGAATGAGGCTGCCGGGATAACGGGCCAGGTATTGCTCCAGCCAGAGGATGGCTTCTAGGTCAAGGTGGTTGGTGGGTTCGTCCAGGAGCAGGAGGTCGGCACGGCGCATGAGCGCCCGGGCCAGGTTGAGGCGCATGCGCCAGCCGCCGCTGAAGCTGTTGACCGGGGCCTGCATCTGCTCGGGTGCGAAGCCCAGGCCGGCCAAAAGCTGGGCGGCGCGGGCCGAGGCGCCGTAGCCGTCGATGGCCTCGAAGCGGCTCTGGGCCTGGAAGTAGGCCGCATCGTGCCGCTCCTGTCCGAGCACGGCCTCCAGCTCGCGCAGCTCGAGGTCGCCGTCCAGCACGAAATCCAGGGCCGGGCGCGCCGAAGTGTCGATCTCCTGGGCCACGCTCGCCATGGTGATGCCGGTGTGCAGACTGATGTCGCCGCCGTCCGGCTGCGCTTCGCCGCGGATCAGGCGCAACAGGGTGGATTTGCCGCAGCCGTTGACGCCCACGAGGCCCAGGCGCTGACCGTGGAAGAGCTGCAGGGAGGCGCCGCGGAAGAGCTGCCGGGCGCCCTGGTGGTAGGAGAGGTTTTGAATGTTCAACATGATCCGGCAAATTGTATTATGTTAGAACCCGTCGCATAAGTGCCTTTGTGGCCTCATGCGGTGTTGTGGGGGCGGCGTGGCCGCAGCAATCGCGAGCCAGCTCGCTCCTGCGGCCGTGCGCCGAATCCCACTGGTGGGAGCAAGCTGGCGCGCGCTGGACGCCGGACCCGCGCTTGGCCTGCGCGTCCCATCCGCTCTCATGCGCGGGTTCCGGCAGCAAGCACACGAACGAGCGCCGCGCCACGCACGCGGCGGTAGACAGCACAAGACCACAGGGGTTCCCATGCGCAGCAGCCTGGCCGACAGTGTCGCCCGCCGCGAGTTTTTCGGCTGGGCCATGTACGACTTCGCCAATTCCGGCTACACCACGGTGGTCATCACCGCCGTCTTCAATGCCTACTTCGTCGGCGTGGTGGCCGCGGGCCAGCCCTGGGCGACCCTGGCCTGGACCTCGGCCCTGTCGGTCTCCTATGCCTTGGCCATGCTGCTCTCGCCCCTGGTGGGCGCCTACGCGGATGCCCATGCGGCCAAGAAGCGCCTGCTGGCCTGGACCACGGCGGCCTGCGTGCTGTTCACCGCCACCCTCTACGGCGTCGGGCCCGGCGACGTGGCGCTGGGGGTGCTGCTCCTGATCCTCTCCAACGTGGCCTACAGCCTCGGCGAAACCCTGGTCGCCGCCTTCCTGCCCGAGCTGGCGCGCGGCGAGGCGGTCGGCAGGGTGTCCGGCTGGGGCTGGAGTCTCGGCTACTTCGGCGGCCTGCTCACTCTGGGCGCCTGCCTGGCCTACGTGCAGTTCGCCCAGAGCCATGGGGCGACGGCGGCCGAGTTCGTGCCGGCGACCATGCTGATCACCGCCGCCGTCTTCGCCCTGGCGAGCCTGCCCACCTTTCTCTTCCTGCGCGAGCGCGCGCTGCCGCAGGCGCACCCGCACGGCGTCTGGCGCACCGCCTTCGGGCGGCTCGGCCAGACCCTGCACCACGTGCGCCGCTACCAGGATCTGTTCCGCTTTCTGCTGAGCGTGGTGTTCTACTCGGCGGGCATTCAAGCGGTGATCGTGCTGGCGGCGGTCTACGCCCAGGAGGCCATGGGCTTCAGCACCCAGGACAGCATCAAGCTCATTCTGGTGGTGAACGTCACCGCCGCCCTCGGCGCCTTCTTCCTCGGGCACGTGCAGGACCGTCTGGGCCACCGGCCCACCCTGAGCCTGACCCTGCTGGGCTGGCTCGTGATGATCTATCTGGCCTACACGGCCGACACGCCGCAGCGCTTCTGGCTGGCGGCCAACGTGGCCGGGTTGTGCCTCGGCGCCAGCCAGTCCATCGGCCGGGCGCTGGTGGGCCTGCTGAGCCCCGCCAGCCGGCGCGCCGAGTTCTTCGGTCTGTGGGGCCTGGCGGTGCGCCTGTCCGCCATCCTGGGGCCGATGACCTACGGCCTGCTCACCTGGCTGACCCACAACGATCACCGCTTGGCGCTGCTGCTGACCGGCGGCTATTTCCTGGCCGGCCTGGTGCTGCTGTGGTGGGTGAACATCCCGCGCGGGCTGCGAGCGGCAGTGGCGGCGGAGGAGGCTTGGCGCCATGCCTGAAACCGCGCGCGTGACCAAACCGCGCCACGCGGTCTACCGCTGGACCGGCCTGGGCGGGGTGCCGCCCCATGACCGGCCCGCCGCCTACGCCTGGGAGCGGCGCCTGCACTGGCCCATGGTGCTGGCGGCCTTGCTGGCCCTGCCGGCCTTCTACTTCGAGGCGGTGCTGGGCGGCGATTACCGGGATCTGGGGCGGGCCCTGTCCCTGCTCATCCTGACCGCCTTCAGCATCGAGCTCCTGATCATGCTGGCGGTCACGCGCCAGCGCCTGCGCTATCTGCTGTGGAACTGGCTGAGTCTCTTCATCGTCGTCGCGTCCGCGGGCTACATCTTCGGCTGGTACACAGGGGAAATCCCCTATCTGGTGCCGGCGTTGCGCCTGATTGTGGTGGTCCTCTTCATCGCGCGGATCTTCGGCGCGCTGCGGACCATCTTTTCCCCCACGGGCGTGGTCATCCTCCTGGGTCTGGGCGGCGCCCTCCTGGGTGTGGCGGGCGTCGGTTTCTACTGGCTCGAGCCGACGGTGCATTCCTATGCCGAAGGCCTGTGGCTGGCCTTCACCACCGGGGCCACGGTCGGCTACGGCGACATGGTGCCCACCACGCCGGCGGCCCGCATCTTCGCCGTGCTCATCGTGCTGCTGGGCTATGCGCTGCTGTCCATGCTGTCGGCCAGCGTCGTCGCGCTGGTGGTGGGGGAGGACGAGCAGGCCCTGCGCCGGGAGATGCACCGCGACATCCAGCACCTGCGCCGGGAGCTGGCGGCGCTGCGCGCGGACATGGCGGCCCGCGGCCTGCTGGATGGCGCCGGCGCGCACCAGGACCAGAGCGATGATGGCAAGGGCGAGCCCGAGCTTCCAGGCAACCCGATCCGCTGAAATCCGCAAAAAGTGATCCCTCCCAAGCCGTACCTTGTTCGCGCCGGTTGAACCGGAGCAGCCCGGCGCCGGTCAATGCCATTAAGTCGGATGCTTTCCGGCTGCCGGGCCGATAAGCTGAGTCTCGAGAGGCCCGCATCCAGGTGCGGACGCATCCGGCATGTCTCTTTCGAAGTTCCCGCAACAGACGAGACCACCATGGACAGTGACGATCTCATGCGTTTGGCCCGGCGCCTGCAACTGGCGACCCGGGAGCGGGTGCAGCCCCTGCGCTGGCGGCCCGCGGCGGACATCTACCGGACCCGCGAGGGCTGGCTGGTCAAGATCGAGCTGGCGGGGGTGCGCAGCGAGGAAATCGAACTCAAGGTCAGCGGCCGCTGGCTGACGGTGCGCGGCCGGCGCTACGACATGGCGCTGGTGGAAGGCTGCGAGCACTACTCGCTGGAGATCGCCTACAGCCATTTCGAACGTTCGATCGAGCTGCCCTGCGCCTTGGAGCAGGCCCGGGCCGTCACCCAGTACCGCGACGGCATGCTGTTGGTGCGCATCATCACGGAGGGTTCCCAGACATGAATCAAAGTGAAGATTTGCTCACCCTGCCCGTCTTTCCCATGCGGAACAGCGTGCTGTTCCCCTTCGTGCTCAGTCCCTTCTCGGCCGGCCGGCCGAGCTCCATTGCCGCCCTCGACGCCAGCCTGGCCCGCGAGGACAAGCTCGTGGCCGTGGTCGCGCAGCGCGATGCCACGGTGGAGCAGCCGGACCGCGACACCCTGTACGGCCTCGGCACCATGGCCGTGGTCAAGCGCATGGTCCGCTCCGAGGAAACCATGGAGGTGATCCTGCACGGCGTGGAGCGTATTGAGCTGATCGACATCGAGCAGACGCAGCCCTTCCTGCGCGCCCGCTTCCGGCCGGTGCCGGTGACCCTGGAAAAAAACGCCGAGGCCGAGGCCCTGCAGCGCGAGCTGATCCGCCTGGCGGCCGAGTACCAGTCGCTGGCGCAGCCGGTGCAGGAGCTGGACATCCGCCAGATTGTGGCGCAGATCCAGGAGCCCATGCACCTGGTCTATCTTTTGGGCACCATGCTGGGACTCGACCTGGAGAAGGCGCAGGCGCTCCTGGAGGCATCGACCCAGCTGCAGGCCATGCGGCTGCTGCACCGCTACCTGCTGGACGAGCGGCAGATCCAGCAGTTGCGCCAGGAGATCGCCGGCCAGGCGGCGTCGGAGATGAACCGCCAGCAGCGCGAGTACCTGCTGCGCCAGCAGCTGCGCGCCATCCAGCAGGAGTTGGGCGAAAAGAATCCCGAGGAGGCCGAGGTCGCCAGCCTGCGCGGCCGCCTGGACGAGGCCAAGCTGCCCGACCCGGTGCGCAAGGAGGCCGAGCAGGAGCTGACGCGGCTGGAGCGCACGCCGGCCGCCTCGCCCGAGCATCAGGTGGCGCGCACCCACCTGGAATTGGTGCTGGACCTGCCCTGGGACGAGACCACCGAGGACAAGCTGGACTTGGCCCGGGCCCGACAGGTGCTCGACGAGGACCACTACGACCTGCAGGAGATCAAGGAGCGCATCCTCGAGCACCTGGCGGTGATGAAGCTCAACCCCACGGCCAAGGCCCCGATCCTGTGCTTCGTCGGCCCGCCCGGGGTGGGCAAGACCTCGCTCGGCGTGTCCATCGCCCGGGCGTTGGGACGCAAGTTCGAGCGCTTCAGCCTGGGCGGGCTGCACGACGAGGCCGAGCTGCGCGGCCACCGGCGCACCTACATCGGCGCCATGCCCGGCCGCGTCATCCAGGCCATCCGCCGCGCCGGGGTGAAAAACCCGCTGCTGATGCTCGACGAGATCGACAAGCTCGGGCGCGATTTCCGCGGCGATCCCGCCTCCGCCCTGCTGGAGATCCTCGACCCGGCACAGAACTACGAGTTCCACGACAATTATCTGGATCTGCCCTTCGATCTCTCCAAGGTGTTCTTCATCACCACCGCCAATACCCTGGACACCATTCCCGGGCCCCTGCTGGACCGCATGGAGATCCTGCGCCTGAGCGGCTACAGCGACGAGGAAAAGCTGGAAATCGCCCGCCGCTACCTGCTCGAGCGCCAGCGCCGGCAGGCCGGCCTGAGCGCCGAACAGTTCGCCCTGTCCGACGACACCCTGCTGGCCGTCATCAACCGCTACACCCGAGAGGCGGGCGTGCGCGAGCTGGAGCGCATGCTCGGGCGCCTGGCGCGCAAGGTGGCGCTGCAGATCGCCGAAGGCGGCGCACCGCAAGCGATCACGCCCGAGATGCTGCCCGAATTGCTGGGCCCGCCGCGCTTTTTCATGGAGCAGGCGCGCAAGGAGCTGCCGCCCGGCGTGGCCACCGGCCTGGCCTGGACCGAGGCCGGCGGCGACGTGCTCTACATCGAGGCCCTGCTGCTGCCCGAGGGCGAAAGGCTCCTGCTGACCGGCCAGCTCGGCAATGTCATGCAGGAATCGGCCAAGGCGGCGCAGAGCTACATCATCTCCCACGGCCAGGCGCTGGGCATCGCGAAGCCGAAGGCGGGGGTGCACATCCATGTCCCCGCCGGCGCCATCCCCAAGGACGGCCCTTCCGCCGGCGTCACCATGGCCACGGCCATCGCCTCGCTCTACAGCGGCCGGCCGGTGCGCAGCGACACCGCCATGACCGGCGAGATCACCCTGACCGGCCTCGTGCTGCCGGTCGGCGGCATCAAGGAAAAAGTCCTGGCGGCGCGCCGCGCCGGCCTCCGCCGCGTCATCCTGCCGGCCCAGAACGAGAAGGACCTCGGCAAGCTGCCGGAGTCGGTGCGCGGCGAGATGGAGTTCGTGTTTGCGCAGCGGATCGAGGAGGTGCTGCGGGCGGCGATTCCGGGGCTGGCGTGAGTGGGTGGTGGTTTGGCTTGATGTTCCGGTGTTTGTCGGGCGGAGCTGGCGAAACCCAACAGGTTTGAGGATAGGAGCGGGCCGGCTCGCTCCTGGGCGCTGCGCGCGTTATTCGCCGGCCCGGTGCTGCCTGGTGTGGCACCGCGCCCGCCCGGAATCCCCGCTCCCGCCGAGAGCGGGAAGGGGGCGCGCCGCGGTGGCTGGTTGATCGTGCTCCTCGACCTGTTGTAGGAGCGAGCTGGCTCGCGATCCACCGTGCCGATCGCCCCTACATCGCGAGCCAGCTCGCTCCGACAGTCCATGACCAGCGCTGCCGGGCATCGGTGGCACGGCACGCCCTGCATACCCTCAGCGGCCAGGGAAAGGGTGCTTGGGGGCGGCTGGGCGGTGCTGCGGGTCAGAACAGGGTGCGCGACAGCAGGGTCCGGTACTTGCTCACCAGCTCGCCCTGGTTGCCGAGGATGTTGAAGACTTTCAGCAGGGTCTTGCGGCCGAGGTCGTCGCCGTAGGCGCGGTGGTCGCGGACCATTTCGATCAGTTGCGCCATGGCGCTGTCGAAGTCGCCCCGAAGGACCAGGCGGGCGGCGAGCTGGTAGAGGGCTTGGGCGCGGGCATCGCCGTTGGCGGTCGCGATGGTCCGGCGCAGGCTGTCGTCGTCGGCCGCCTGGGCGGCGATCTGACCGAACTCCAGGACTGCGGCGATGGCTTCGACCTCGGGCTCCATGCGGAACGCCGGGTGCATGGCTTCGATCATGGCCGCGCTGTCCGGATAGCGGCCGCTTTCCAGATAAAGGCGCGCCAAATCCAGGCGCACCCGGTCGTTCTGCGGGTCCACCTCCAGGGCGCTTTTCAGCTTGGCTTCCGCCTGGGCATCCTGGCCGGCGCGGCGCAGCAGGTCCGCTTCGGCGCGCAGCCGGTCGCCCTCGGAGGGAATGATGCGGTCCAGGAATTGGCGTACGCCGGCCTCCGGCAGCGCACCGGTGAACTCGTCCACCACCCGGCCGCCGACGAACGCCTTGACGGCGGGAATGCCGCGCACGCCGTACTTGATGGACAGTTCCTGGTTCTCATCCGAGTTGATCTTGGCCAGGAGGAATTTGCCGCCGTACTCGTCGGCCAGCTTTTCCAGGATCGGGCCCAGGGCGCGGCAGGGGCCGCACCAGGGCGCCCAGAAATCCACCAGCACCGGCCGCTGCTGGGATTCCGCCAGGACCATCTGTTCGAAATTGGCGAGATTGACGTCTTGCACATGCGGGCTGTTGGCCATGCTACACTCCGTACTATCTTGTTATAAGAAGACAAGAAAATTTTAATGCAATATGAGGGCAGCCGGCCCTCAAGACAAGTCCCGCAGGCCTGACACGGAGTTTGCGATGGAAGGGACCGCCTGGATCGACCGCCTGGCCGCGTCGGATGTGGTCTTGCTGGATGACTTTCTCGGTACCGATGCGTCCGCAGCCGTGCGCGCCGAGATGCAGGACATCTTCGCCGCCGGCCTGGGGCGTCCGGCGCGGGTCGGGCGCGGGGAAGGGGAGAGCTATCTTCCCGACACCCGCCGCGACCTCATCCACTGGTTCGATGACGTGGCGCAGCCGCCGGCCATTGCCGGCTTCCTGGCCCGCATGGAGGCGCTGCGCCAGACCCTCAACCGGGAGGCTTTCCTGGGCCTGCGCCGCCTGGAATGCCATGCTGCCTACTACGGTCCTGGCGCTTTCTACAAGGCCCATCTGGACGCCTTCGCCGACGGCAGCAATCGCCTGATCACCTTCGTGTACTTTCTGAATCCCGGCTGGGGGCCGGCGCATGGCGGGCAGTTGCAGCTTCTGGGCCCGCACGCGTGCGTCATCGAGCCGCGCATGGACCGGCTGGTGCTCTTCAAGAGCCGCGAGGTGCTGCACGAAGTGCTGCCCAGCCATGCCGACCGCTACACTTTGACAGGCTGGATGTACGGCGTGGACGAGGAGCGGCGCCGGCGGGGCGGGGTGCTGGGCGACCTGTCGTGATCGGCGCTCAGGTGCGGATGCGGATGACCGTCATGTCCGCCCGCGCCTCCATGCCGAGCAGGACGATGCCGCGCGCCTTGCACCAGGCCCGCACGTCGTCGCCGCAGGGCGGATAGGTGATCAGGAGCCGGGCAGGCGTGCCCGGCGGCCGGGCATCCACGTCGCAGTTGATGGCCAGCAGATAGCCGGGGCAGGTTTGCCCGCGCACGTCGATCACCGCTTCGCCGTCGGTCATGCTGACCTGCCTGGCGCGAATGCCGCTTGGCGCTGGTCGCGGGAATGGCCGCATCGGCGTGCCTCCTTTCTGTTCGCAGTAATGCAAAAGCAAGTCCGGCTCATGGCTGGCGCGGTATCCGCCGGGCGCAGTTCCAGAACACCTGCTCGACGCCGACCCGCACGTAGCGCAGCGCCGTGCTCCATATCCGGCCGTAATCCCCCTGGTCTTCGACGATCGCCGCTCGGCCGTTCACCCGCAACCGGTCGCCATGGGCAAAATCCATGAAGAGCAGGCCGATGCGCGGATTGATCAGCAGGTTGCCAAGCGAGTTGTAAAGCCGATTGCCGCTGTAATCCGGGAAGACCAGGGTGGTGGGGTCGATGACCCGCACGGCCGGCTGGGGCTGGCCGTCCAGGCCGGGCTCCGTGCCGCGGAAGCTGCAGTCGCAGCGGCCTTGGGTATCGGCGGTGGCAATGAAGAAGAATTCGCGCCCTTCGATGAAGAAGGCGGTCTCCTCGTCGATAGCTTGGCGGAACATCCGATCCAACGCCTCAACGGCGCGTCCGCTCCAGGCAGCGGCGGGGTTGAAGCGTCGCTGCGCCTCCAGTTCGCCAGCGTGGAAAATATCGCTCAGATCCCGTGCCATGATGGTCTCCTGAGGTGGGAACATGCGTTGCCGCAGGGACACTCGATTGGCGTGGCGCGGTCCGCAGCAGGCTGATCCATGGGTTTACGCGTACATACAAAAGTGTGGCGAAACAGTCATTGCCCTGCCACCGCCGCTTGCGCCTCCCGCAGGGTTGTCACCAGCTGGTCGAAACGCTCGGCGCCGAGGGTGCTGCGCATGCGCTGGAACAAGGCTTGGCCGGTGGCATCGAGTTCAGCTTCCAGCGCCTGTCCCGCCGCGGTCGGATAGAGGGCCGATTCGCGGGCATCCGCCGCGTTTGGGCCGCGTTCCAGCAGGCCCTTGGCGGCCAATGCGTCGACGAAGCGGGTGACGGTCGAGGGCGCCAATCCCAGTGCCTGGGCGACGCGCTTCTGAGTGATGCCGGGTTCGCCCAAGACCAGCCGCAGAAGATAGGCGTGGGAAGGGGACAGCCCCAGGCGCTGGAAGGCCTCCTCCCAGATGCGGTTGATCGTGCGGGTGAGCACGTTGAGATTGAAATAGAGACAGCAATCGAACATGCTTCGATATTAGCCGATTTCTTTGCACATGCAAACTGGTCGAGTGCTGCGGCAAGCGCGGGGTGGCTTACCGTACGGCGCGCAGGCAGGCAACGGCCGGCGCTGGCCGCAAGCAGGGCGTCGCGCAGTGCGCCGGGGGAGCAGGCGTTCGTGCAACGCCAAGGTTCGGGCGGGCGGCGCGGCTAATGGGTTTCCAGCTTGCCCAGCTCGGCCAGGATCGACAGCACCAAGCCCTCGCCCTGGGCGCCCATGCCCTTGCAAAGCTTTTCCGGATCGCGCTCGCCGTTGACCAGCGGCCGTATGGCCGCCGCCAGGCGGGCCATGTCGCCGCCCGCCCGCGACATCTGCTCGGCCATGCCGGCCAGGATCTGCAGGACCTGGGTATTGCCGCGTCCGGACTGGTGGATCATGGCGGCCAAACCAGGCGCCGCCAGGGTGGGGTCCGGCTTGGCGTTGGGGTCGGGCAGGGTGCTCGGGTCCTGCAGGCCGCGCAGGATGGCCTGGGCCACCACGCCGTCCTCCTCGTCCAGGCCCGTCAGGACGCCAGGGTCGCGGCGGCCGGCCAGGATCAGGCGGATGGCGGCCACCAGTTCGGTCCAGCCGTTGTCCGCGGCGATCTTGAGCACCTGATCGAGGTCGGGGACCTGGGCGCGGTTATGGCAGGCCAGCACCACCCGATGGATGAGGGCGGCGTGGGCCTGGACGATCTGCTGGGTTTTGTCGGGAAGCTGGCTCATGCGCCTTATTCTGGAGCCGCTGCCGCCACTTGGCAACCGCTGCGCCAACTCGGCGCCTCAACGGCGCAGGAACTGCCCGCCGTCGTCCAGCCGGATGCGCAGCTCCCCCACGTGGCGTTCCGTGTGGGACAAGAGCGCGTAGGCGAACACGGCGAGGCCCGCCATCTCCAGCACTTCCTCGACGGTGGTCAGCAGGGCATAGCTCAGGCTCTCCTCACCGTGCAGCGCGGCATAGTTCCCGCTCACGAATTCCAGGCCCAGAGCGCCGCCGACGTAGAGCAGGCCGGCGCTCAGGAAGAGCCGGCGCGTGCGTGCCGGCAGATGGAACAGGAAGCGCAGGTAGGAGAGGGCGAAGATGGCGACGAAGATGCTGCCCGGAATCACCCAGGCGTAATACAGAACGCCGGTGGTCTGGAACGCATGCTGCATCCGCGTGCCCACCAGCTCATGGAAGCTGGAGACCTCCTCCACGGACATGAGCAGGAAGATGAGCGCCAGGACGGCCCAGTGCCGGGCGAAGCGGGCGCGGGCCGCGCCCGCGGCGCTGGCGTTGGCCGCCAGCAGGATGGCGCAGGAGAGCAGCAGGAAAGAGGAAAACCAAGTGGGGACGTTGCCTTCCTGGTCGAGGTGGAAAAGGCGCACGAAGCCGAAGAGGCCCGCGTAGCCGAAGACGTATTTGGCGATCTGGCCGGCAATGCTCGCCAAGGTGAGCAGCAGGATCGCGGCGGCCAGCGTCTTGGCGATCCGCTGGGGCGACAGTCGGATCTCCGCCCCGCCATGCGCAGCCAAGTCGAGGGAGCTCATTCCGGTGTGCCGCGGCGCGCCGGCGGCAGACGGGATGGCCGCGTACATGGGCGTGGCGCCGAAGGCGGGATCGGCTTGGCGCGACCATTGCGAAGCTTTGCTCAACATGAGACGGCTCCCTCCCTGTGTGGTGGCACTGTCAAAGGCTGGACGGCGGCCCCACCAGGGATGCGCACAACCGGTCCGGTGTCTTCGGCCCGGTACGGCGGCCGCCGTGATGAGGAGCGGATGGCGAAAAGGCGGGGCAAACGTTTCCGGCTTTGACCGGGCCTGGGCAATGCGGGGGCGGTGCCTGCCCGCAGCAAGGTTTTTGTCATGAAACTGTAATAATTCTGTAGTGCAGGCGGGAGCGCGTGTCAACGCGGCGAGGAGGCAACTGGGACTTTGGGCGGAATCGGCCGGGGCCGCACAGGGGTCCCGGCGGAGGACGGAAGGGGTCAGTCGCGGTAGCGCTTGAGCAGGTCGCCGTAGGCGTCGATGCGGCGGTCGCGCAGGAAGGGCCAGATGCGGCGCACGTCTTCGGAGCGGCCGAGATCGACTTCGGCCATCAGCACCGTTTCCTGGTCCACCGGCGCCTGGGCCAGGCACTCGCCCTGAGGGCCGGCGACGAAGCTCGAACCCCAGAACTGGATGCCGGCGCCCTGGCCGCTCGGATCGGGTTCGAAGCCGGTGCGGTTGCAGGCCAGCACCGGCAGGCCGTTGGCCACGGCGTGGCCGCGCTGGCTGATGATCCAGGCCTCGCGCTGGCGGTCCTGCTCGGCCGTTTCATCGCGCGGGTCCCAGCCGATGGCGGTGGGGTAGAGCAGCAGTTCCGCCCCGGCCAGGGCCATGAGGCGGGCGGCCTCCGGATACCACTGGTCCCAGCAGACCAGCACGCCCAGGCGGCCCACGGCGGTGTCCACCGGCGTGAAGCCCAGGTCGCCGGGCGTGAAGTAGAACTTCTCGTAGTAGCCGGGATCGTCGGGGATGTGCATCTTGCGGTACTTGCCCGCCAGCCGCCCGTCGCTGTCCAGCACCACGGCGGTGTTGTGATAGAGCCCCGGCGCGCGGCGCTCGAAGAGCGAACCGACGATCACCACGCCCAGCTCCCGCGCCAGCCCGCTCAGGGTCTCCGTGCTCGGGCCCGGGATGGGCTCGGCCTGGTCGAAGCGGCGCGTGTCCTCGGTCTGGCAGAAGTAGACCCCGGTGTGCAGCTCCTGCAGCAGGACCAACCGGGCGCCCTGGCGGGCCGCTTCGCGGATACCCCGCAGGCTTTTTTCCAGGTTGCCTTCGCGGTCCTCGCCGCAAGCGTGCTGGACGAGGCCGACGCTGAGGGTGCGCTTGCTCATGGAACCACTCCTTGCGGGATTTGCATGGTGACGCAGTGCAGGCTGCCGAACTGCAGGATCAGAGGCGCGCAGGGCACGCCGACGATCTCGCGCTCCGGGAAGCAGGCAGCCAATGCCGCCAGCGCCTCGGCATCCTTGGGATCATCGTAGGTGGGCACCAGCACGGCGCCATTGATGATCAGGAAATTGGCGTAGGTGGCCGGCAGGCGCTCGCCTTCGGCGTCGAACTTGGGCGCCGGCCAGGGCAGGGGCACCAGCCGGTAGGGCTGGCCGTCCGCCGTGCGGAAGGCCCGCAGCTCGGCTTCCATGGCCTGGAGCTCGGCGTAGTGCTCGTCCGCCGGATCGTCGCAGCGCACGTAGGCGATGGTCTGCGGATCGCAGAGGCGCGCCAGGGTGTCCACATGGCTGTCCGTGTCGTCGCCGGCCAGATAGCCGTGGTGCAGCCAAAGCACCCGTTCGACACCGAAGCAGCGACGCAGTTCCGCCTCCAGCCCGGCTTGGTCGAGATGCGGATTGCGGTTGGGCGAGAGCAGGCATTGGCTGGTAGTCAGCAAGGTGCCGGCGCCGTCGCTCTCGATGCCGCCGCCCTCCAGGATCAGGCCCATGGTCCGGAGCGGCGCGTCGCCGAAGGCGCCGAGGCCGTGCAGGCGGCGGGTGATCTGGTTGTCGAGGTTGGCCCGGTACTTGAGCCCCCAGCCGTTGAAGCCGAAATCCAGCAGCAGCGGCCGGCCGCCGTCGAGCACGGTAATGGGGCCATGGTCGCGGGCCCAGGTGTCGTTGCTGGGCACGGCGAAGAGGCGCACCTGCGCCATGGCCATGCCGGCCCGGGTCAGCAGCGCGCGCACGTGGGCCAAGTGGTCGGCGCCATTGCAGGCGATGAGCACGCGCTCGCGCAGGCTGATCTGGCGAGCGATCTCGACGAAGCTGGGCTCCACCAGCGCGAGGTGGGGCGCCCAGTCGCCTTCGGCGTGGGGCCAGGTGAGCTGCACGGCGCTTTGGGGCGCCCATTCGGGCGGCAGAAAGTACTGTGGCATGGATGCATCCAGGTTGCGGAGTTTGCGCAATGATAGCCGCTGGCCGCCGGCGAGGCCATACGGGCTGAAGCGCGCGCCGGACTGCGCTACACTACGTCCATGTCTCTCCGTCCCCATGAGCTTGCGCTGAACCTGCTCCTGCAGCACGTCCTCACCGGTCCCTTCCTGGCGGGGACGGGGCTGCGTGTCGGCATGCTGCGCGCGGACTTCCATCCGGAGCTCCTGGCCTTGGCGCGTCATCCCGCCGTGGCCGGGCTGCAGCTGCAGAGCACCTTCAAGCCGCACGTGGACGCACTGGCCGCTGCGGGTCTCGAGGTGGTGCCCGCCCTGCACGGCGACTTCGATCTGCTCCTCTTCGTGCCCACCAAGCAGCGCCGGGAGAGTTTGGCCTGTCTGGCGGAGGCGGTGGGGCGCCTGGCGCCCGGCGGCCGGCTCGTGGTGAGCTGCGCCAACGAGATGGGCGCGGCCACCTACGAAAAGAATCTGCGCAGCCTGGCCGGCCTGGCGGGCCATCTGAGCAAATCCCACTGCCGCGTGTTCTGGAGCGATGGCGGCCACGTCGACCGCCGGCTCCAGCAGGAATGGCAGGCGGCGGCGCAGCCTTCCCGCATTCCCGGCACGCCGTTCCAGACCGTGCCCGGCATCTACGGCTGGAACAAGATCGACCGCGGCTCGGCCCTGCTGGCGGAGCAGATTCCCGCCGATCTCGGCGGCGAGGGCATGGACCTCGGCTGCAACTACGGCTATCTGAGCTACATGCTGCTGCGCAAGGCGCCGGGCGTGCGCCGTTTGCATCTGGTGGAGGCGGAGGCGCGGGCGCTGGACTGCGCGCGCCTGAATCTGGCCGAATTCGATCAGGCCCGGCTGCAGTGCCATTGGGCGGGCGTGGACGAGCCGCTGCCGCAGGATCTCGACTTCGTGCTGGTCAATCCGCCTTTCCATACGGGCAAGGGCACCGACTACCAGCTGGGCAACCGCTTCGTGGAGGCGGCCTGCCGCGCTTTGCGCCGGGGCGGGCGGCTGTTCCTGGTGGCCAATCAATTCATCAGCTACGAGAACGTGCTGGACCGGCAGCTGAGCCGCCATGAGCGGGTGGCGCAGGCGGAAGGCTTCAAGGTTTTGGCGGGGGTGAAGTGAAGCGCCAGCGCCTGGACCAGCTGCTGTCGAACCTGGGCTACTGCAGCCGCAGCCAAGTGCGGGACTGGCTGCGGCAGGGCCGGGTGGAAGTGCAGGGCGTGTCGGCCCGCAATCCGGCGGACAAGGTGCTGCCCGACACGGTGCGAGTGGACGGGGAGCCCTTGGACCACCCCGACGGCTTGAGCGTGATCTTCCACAAGCCGGTGGGCTACGTCTGCTCCCACAAGGAGCTGGGCCGCACCATCTACGAGCTGCTGCCGGCGCGCTGGGCGGTGCGCAAGCCGCCGCTGTCCAGCGTCGGGCGCCTGGACAAGGACACCAGCGGCCTCCTGCTGCTGACCGATGATGGCCAGTTGCTGCACCGCCTGACTTCGCCCCGGCAGCACATTCCCAAAGTCTACGAAGTCATCCTGGCCGAGCCCCTGCGCGGCGACGAGGCCGCGCGCTTCGCCGCGGGCACGCTCCTGCTGGAAGGCGAGGAACGCCCCTGCCTGCCGGCCGAGCTGGAAGTGCTCGGTCCGCAGCACGTGCGCCTGGCCCTGCATGAGGGCCGCTATCATCAGGTGCGCCGCATGTTCGCCGCCGTGGGCAACCACGTCACCGCCCTGCACCGCGCGGCCATCGGCCGCCTGCGCCTGGGCGAGCTGGCGCCCGGCGCGTACCGCGAGCTGACGCCCGCCGACCTGCAACTGGCATTGCATCGAGAGGACAAGGCATGATCTGGACCCCCCATGTGACCGTCGCCGCCGTGGTGGAGGAGAACGGGCGCTTCCTGCTGGTGGAGGAGGAGGCGGAGGGCCGGCGCGTCTTCAACCAGCCCGCCGGCCACTGGGAGGAGGGCGAGAGCCTGGCGGAGGCGGCGGTGCGCGAAACCCTGGAGGAGACGGGCTACGCCTTCACGCCGGAGGCGGTGCTCGGCATCTATCACTGGCGCCATCCGCGGCGCGACATCACCTTCCTGCGCGTGGCCTTCGTCGGCTCGATCGGCGGCTACGATCCCGACCGGCCCCTGGACCAGGGCATCATCGGCCCGTGCTGGCTGAGTCGTGCGGAGCTGCTGGGCCGGACCGACCGGCTGCGCAGCCCGCAGGTGCTGCGTTGCGTGGACGACTACCTGGCCGGCCGACGCTATCCGCTGGAGATGCTGGTGCAGGTGTGAATCGGCCGCTCAGACCGACTCGCGCTTGAAGGGCGACAGCGCCTCCAGTTCCGCCCGGTAGCGGGCCAGGCCCACGCGCTCCCGCCGCAGGAAATCCGCCACCGCCCGCCGGAACTGCGGGTGGGCGAGCCAGTGGGCGCTGTAGGTGGTCACGGGCAGGAAGCCGCGCGCGATCTTGTGCTCGCCCTGGGCGCCGGCCTCGTAGCGGGCCAGGCCCTCGCGGATGCAGTAGTC
The DNA here is from genome assembly GCF_000423825.1 of Thermithiobacillus tepidarius DSM 3134. Taxonomy (NCBI): domain Bacteria; kingdom Pseudomonadati; phylum Pseudomonadota; class Acidithiobacillia; order Acidithiobacillales; family Thermithiobacillaceae; genus Thermithiobacillus; species Thermithiobacillus tepidarius. The sequence continues at coordinate 91,740 of NZ_AUIS01000006.1, read as the reverse complement.
GATGCCCTGGTAGTAGCAAAGCTCGAAGTGCAGACCGGGGAATTCGTCCAGGCTGCCCCAGTAGCGGCCGTAGAGGGCGTGCTCGCTGCGCAGGCTGAGGGCGCCCGCCACGTAGTCGTCGCCCTGCCGGGCCAGGAACAGCACGCAGGCAGCGGGCAGGCGCTCGCCCAGCTCGTGGAAGAAGCCCCGGGTGAGGTAGGGCATGGCGCCCTTCTTGCGGATGGTGGCCAGATAAAAGCGGTAAAACACGTCCCAGTGGGCCGCCGCGATCTCCCGCCCCTGCAGGCACTCCACCGTCAGCTCCCCAGCCAGAGCCTCGCGCCGCTCCTTGCGCACCTGCTTGCGCTTGCGGGAGCTGAAGCGATCGAGGAAATCGTCGAAATCCCGGTAGCCGGCGTTGCGCCAGTGGAACTGCACGCCCTCGCGGATGAGCAGGCCCGCGTTTTCCAGCGCCGCGCTTTCGTCGGGAGGGCAGAAGAGCGTGTGCAGGGAAGAATAGCCCGTGTCGGCCAAGGCCAGGGCAGCCTGCAGCAAGGCCGGCTGCCGCTCGGGATGCCCGCCGGTCAGCAGGCGCGGGCCGGTGACCGGCGAAAAGGGCGCGGCGCTGACCAGCTTGGGATAGTAATCCAGGCCGGCGCGGTGGTAAGCCTCGGCCCAGGCCCAGTCGAAGACGTATTCGCCGTAGCTGTGGCTTTTCTCGTAGAGGGGCAGGGCGGCTTGCAGCGCGCCGCCCTCGAACAGCGCCACATGGCGCGGCAGCCAGCCCGTGCCGGGGCCCACGCAGCCGCTCGCCTCCAGGGCGTGCAGGAACTCATGGCGCAGGAAGGGGTTGCCCGTGGGGTCCAGGGCGTTCCAGTCGGCGGCGGCGATGCCGGCCAGGCTGTCCAGGTATTCGATGTGCATGGGATGGCGCTGCGGCAACGGATGGGCGAGTGTAGCAAAGGACGATACCACAGCTTGGCCAAGATCGCCGCTGCAGCGTTTCGCCTGCGCCGGGAGCCGTGATCGCGGGCAGGCCAGCTCCTGCAGGCCGTGCCGGATGCCGTCGGAGCTGGCTGCCCGCGATTGCCGCCCGGCCCTGACCGGCGGGATCAGTCCTCCAGCGGGTTGTGGTGCTCGTAGTGGGGCGGTTCGTCGGGCGGCAGGGCGTAGCCGGCATCGTGCAGCATGCGTCCCAATCCTGCCGCCGGGCCGCCCAGGAGCTCGGCGTGCTCCAGGAGGTTGCTGGCGATTTCCCGGGCCTCCTTGGGGTCCAGATGGACGACGAGCTTGTTGGCGCTTTCCTCGATCACGTGCATGGCTGGTCCTCCGTCAATGGGTGGCATGGGGCGGCTCCCGGAAGGGGTGCTCCATGGTTTCCTTGTGGTTGGCGAGCACGTAGCCCAGATCCAGCACGTAGCGCCTGAGTTCCTCGGCGTGCTGGATGATGGGCTCGGCGATGCGTCCCAGCTCGTCCTGGTCGAATTCGATGGTCACGCCCTGGCTGTCCTGGCTGACGATACGCATGACGACACCTCCTGTTGGCAGGTTTGTTCACTGAGTATAGCTGCGCCCTTCAGAAGACTTCGCTTTCCGCCGGATAGATCACCAGATGCCGCAACGGCTCGCTGCCGGTGCTCTCGGCGGCGAGGCGGTGGCGGGCCACCAGGCGGTGCTGCACCTGGCGCAGGGCCGGCCGGCGCGGCGTCAGCTCCACTTCCACGCCCTCGTTGAGCACCCGTTCGATCGCCGCCTCGGTCTCGCGCAATGCATCCTGTACCTCGTCGGCATCGATGCCGCCCATGACATGGAACACCTGCTGCAGCAGATGGCGGATCTGCGCGGTGGTGTTCTTCTTGAGCAGGTGCAGCGGCTTGTCCGTGACATCGATCAGGTTGCGCAGGCGCGGATCGTCGGCGCGGGCGCGCAGGGCGAGCACCAGGTCGGCATGCTCGGGCCGGTTCACGGTGCGGGCGTCCAGGCGCAGGTCGCGGATGACCCGCTCCACCGAGTCGCGGCTCAGGGCATAGGGATAGATGCGCACGGTGCGCTCGCGCGGCAGGGCTTCCGGCTTGCCCGGCGCCGGCCGCACGCGCACGGTGGCGCGCTCGACCGCCACCTGGCCTTCCGCCGTCTGCTTGCGCCGCTCGCCGCCGGGATCGCTGCCGCGCAGCAGGGCATCCACGGCGGCGGCCGTGTCGCGGTGGACGATCACCTCGTCGCGGTCGGCGATTTCCACCAGCATGGTGAAGGTGGGCGGCGCCTTGCGTTCGCTGACCGTCTTCTGGGTGCCGCGGTGGCGCGCCTCCTCGTCGCTCAAAGTGACGGTCTGCACGCCGCCCACCAGATCCGACAGGATCGGATTGGCCACCAGGTTTTCCAGGGTGTTGCCGTGGGCGGTGCCGATCAGCTGCACGCCGCGCTCGGCGATGGTGCGCGCCGCCGCGGCCTCGGCCGCGGTGCCGATCTCGTCCACTACGATGGCTTCAGGCATGTGGTTTTCCACCGCCTCGATCATGACGGCATGCTGGCGATCCGGGTGCGGCACCTGCATGCGCCGGGCGCCGCCGATGGCGGGGTGGGGCACATCGCCGTCGCCGGCGATCTCGTTGGAGGTGTCGATGACCATGACGCGCTTGCCGAGATCATCGGCCAACACGCGCGCGATCTCGCGCAGCTTGGTGGTCTTGCCCACGCCGGGGCGGCCCACCAGCAGCACGCTGGCGCCGGTGTCGATGAGGTCGCGGATCAGGTCGATGGTGCCCAGCACCGCACGGCCGACGCGCAGGGTCAGGCCGACGATCTGCCCTTGGCGATTGCGCAGGGCGGAAATGCGATGCAGGGTGCGCTCGATGCCGGCGCGATTGTCGGCGCTGAACTCGCCCACGAGCGCCAGCACGTAATGCAGATCGTCGTGGGTCACCGGCCGGTCGAGCAGCTCGATCGTGCGTTTGATAAAGCGCGCTTGGGGCGGACGCCCCAGATCCAGCACGATTTCCAGCAATTCGTCCAGGGGCTGCCCCTGCAGCGCCTCCTGCACGGGCACGGGCAGGGTGGCGATGAGCCGGAAAAGATCGTCGTGCTGGGCTTGCGTGATGACTTGCTTGGTTTTCAGCATCGATGGTCGCTTGAGAGGCCGATCCGGCCAAAGCGGCCAGCACGGCGTATGATTTTGCCATTATCCACTAAGACAGGCGGCCAGCGGCGGGGTTCAACTCCGGGGCCCGCCGGCGGCCACCGGCCTTTTTGCCCATGCCGCGGGCAGGCAGGGCGGCTATGCTGGCTGTTGCCGTGCCGCGCTGCGTCGCGGACCGACGGCAAGTCTTTTCACGTCACCACAGAGGAAACGTCATGGATCCGACGCCGCATGGCTTGCTGGCTTGGCTGGGGCTCGTCTTTGTGCTTGGACTGCGTCATGGCCTCGATGCCGATCATCTGGCGACCATCGACGGCCTGGCGCGCTTCAACGCGGAGCGCCGTCCGCGCTTGGCGCGCTGGACCGGCGTATTGTTCTCGCTGGGGCACGGCCTGGTGGTGATCGGCGTGTCCGTGCTCATGGCCGCTTTGGCCGGCGCGCTGCACATACCCGCCTGGTTCGGCGCCGTCGGCGTGTGGACCTCGGTGACGCTGCTGACCCTGATCGGCTTGCTGAACCTGCTCAGCCTGTTGCGGGCCGGCCGGGACGAGGTCGTGCGCCCGGTCGGATTGAAGGGACGCTACCTGCGCTTCGCCACCCGGGCGCGCAGCCCGGGGGCCGTGCTGCTGGTGGGCGCGCTCTTCGCATTTGCCTTCGACACCTTGAGCCAGACGGCCACTTGGGCCCTGGCGGCCTCCAGCGGGGGCGGCTGGCTGACCGGCGCCTTGCTGGGCGCGGTCTTCATGCTGGGCATGATGCTCAGCGACGGGCTCAACAGCCTGTGGGTGGCGCGGCTGCTGGCTCGCGCCGATGCCCGGGCGCGCTTGGCTTCCCGCATCATGGGCGCCACGGTGGTCGGCCTCAGCTTCGGCATGGCGGCTTACGAGGCGGGCAGCTATTTCCGCCCGGCCTGGTCCTCTTGGGAGGCGGGACGGGAATGGCTGCTGAGCGTCGCCCTGATCGCGCTGCTGCCGCTGGCCTTCGTGCTTGCCGCGGCGGTGTCGGGCCGGCGCAGCCTGCGTTACGGCTGAAGTCCCATGGCGCACCCTGCGCTGCAACTTGTCGCGTGCACCCTGGTCTAATGGTTTCAGCCAGGCCTGGAGTTAAGATACATGCATTTTCAATCCTTGGAGCAGGCGCTCGATTTCCTGATGCACAGCGAAAAGAACAGCGTTGCCTATCAGGAAGCGTTGGAGTATTGCGTCGAGAACGCACCCTCGGACCTGCGGGAAAGCCTGTACTCCCTGTACCGCTCCGCTTTTTACGGCGCCGACACGGCAGTGGATCGCAGCGTAGCGGAAGGCCGATCGGCGAGCGAGCATCCGCTCTCGACGCGCCACTAACCTTCCCGGATTCCCGTCTCCCGTTCCCCTTCACGCTGACCCGAGAACACCAGCATACGCAGCAGCACCTGCTCCGCGGCGTCCCGGACCGGGGTGTGCCGCAGCAGCAGGGGCAGTTGCGTGGCCACGGTCCGCACCTGGAAGATGCCACCGGCATCCGCGCTCCAGTCCCCGGTGCCCGGCTCCAGCATGGGCCGGAAGTCGCTGCCCGGCGCGCTGTCCGCGGACAGCCCCAGCAGCGTGGCGGCCCGTGGCGAAAACGCCAGCACGCGCCAGTCGGCGTCCGTCATGACCACGGCACCGGGCAGCTGCTCGATGACGCCGGGCTGCTGGGCTCTGGCCAAGGCCAGGCTGGTCTGCACGCGGGCCAGCAATTCCTTTTTGTTGAAGGGCTTGGTGATGAAATCGGTGGCGCCGGCCTCGATGCCGCGCAGGCGTTCCTCCGGCAGTGACAGGGCGGTGACCATGATGACCGGCAGGGTGGCGAAATCCGGCTCCCTGCGCAAGGTTTCACAGACCTCGTAGCCGCTCATGCCGGGCATGCGCACGTCCAGGATCACCGCGTCCGGCCTTTCCAGCCTCACCTTATCCAGCGCCTCGCGGCCGCTGTATGCCTCGATGACGCGATAGCCCGCGTCCTTGAGGATCAGTTGCAGCAGCTTGACGTTCTGCGGCGCGTCATCCACCACCAGGATGCGCGCGCCCGCGATCGTGTTGTCATCGCTCATGGCGCGGCCCTCCGGCTTGTTGCTGCACGTGATCGGCGACCAGTTGCGGCAGCCGCCGCGTGTCGATGGGCTTGGCGAGATAGGCGTCGCAGCCCGCGCCCAGGATGCGGCTTTCGTCGTCCTTCAGCGCCTGGGCGGTGATGGCGATGATGGGCAGGTGGGCGAGGCGCGGGGTGCTGCGGATATGGCGGGCCAGCTCCAGGCCGTTGCTGCCGCCCAGGCGGATGTCCAACAGCACGAGAGCGGGCGTGGCGGCCTCCAGCAGGGCGCGGGCCCGGGTCAGATCCTCCGCTTCCTCGACCCGGTAGCCGCGCGCGCCGAGCACCGCGCGGATCAGCTTGCGGCTGGCCGGGTCATCCTCCACCACCAGAATGGGACCGTGCGTTGCGTCCATGGCGCTCCCTCAGGGCTGGCCGTGCACCGGCAGCACCTGGGCGATGGCCGTGAGCAGCTCCTGGCCGACGCCTTCCTGCCGGACGGTGATGATGTGAATCTCGCCGTAGCCCAGGGCCTGTTGCGCCTGGACCAACTGTGACGTGGTGAGGACGAGCACGGGAATGTGGGCGCCAGGATCGCCGTGCAGCGCCGGGATCACGCTCAGGCAATCCGTGCCGGACAGAAGATCGACCACCACCAGGGCCGGACGGAGGAGCTTGGCCAGGTAGATGCCTTCGGCGCCGCCGAGGGCCTGTACGACGTCGAAGCCCGCATTGGCCAGGTAGGCGGACAACAGGCGCAGGGCATCGGCGTCGTCGTCCACCACCATCACCTGCTGGCGCACGCCGGGCGTCCCGCGCTGGCGCAGGCAGCGGCCAAGGGCGCGCAGCAGCTGCATCCGATCAACCGGCTTGACCAGGTAGTCGACGGCACCCAGGCGAAAGCCCAGGGCCTGGCGGTCCAGCACCGAGATGATGACGACGGGAATGTCGCGGGTGCGCGGAGAGGCTTTCAGCGCCGTCAGCACGTCCCAGCCGTCCATGCCCGGCAGCAGCAGGTCGAGGAAGATGGCCTGGGGACGGAGTCGCGCCGCCTGCTGCAGCGCCTCCTCGCCGCTGCGGACCAACACGCTCCCATAGCCGGCCGCGTCGAGGTACATGGCGAGAAGCTTGGCCGCCTGCGCATCGTCCTCCACCACCAGCACCGCTGGGTGGGTCGGCGTGGAGGCGGAGGGGCGGGCCGGCGTGCCGGGGCGCCGCATGGCCGGCTGCTCTTTCATGACGCACGGTCCTCCTCGGATTCGGCGGGCTGCAAGGGCAGGAGCACGTGGAAGACGCTGCCCCGGCCGAACTCGCTCTCGAACCAGATTCGCCCGCCGTGGGCTTCCACCAGGCGCTTGCTCAGCGCCAGCCCAAGGCCGGTGCCTTCCTGCTGTCGGGCGTGGGAGGCGTTCACCTGGCTGAACTCCGTGAAGATCCGCTCGCGATCCTCGGGACGGATGCCGATGCCGGTGTCGGCCACGCGCAGGTGGAGCCGGTCTCCCTCGATCCGGGCCGACACGGTGACGCCGCCCTGGTCGGTGAACTTCACCGCATTGGAGAGCAGGTTGTAGAGGACCTGCTTGAAGCGCAGCGGGTCCGCCGTGATCACTCCGAGATCGGGCGGCAGGTCCACCTTGATCCAGAGGTTCTTCTTCTCCGCCTCGCCGCGCAGGGTGGTGATGGTCTCCCGCACCACCTGCGCCACCGGAAAGGTCTCATGGAAGAGCTCCAAACGGCCGGCCTCCACCTTGGCCAGGTCCAGCACGTCGTTGATCAGGCGCAGCAGCACCTGGCCGGCGTTGTGGATGTAGCCGAGATATTCGTGCTGCTCCGCGTTGAGCGCGCCGGGGATCTCGTCTTCCAGGACTTCGGTGAAGCCGATGATGGCATTGAGCGGCGTACGGAACTCGTGCGACATGTTGGCCAGAAACTGGCTCTTGGCGGCGCTCGCAGCCTGGATCTGCAGGTTGAGCAGGTGCAGTTGCTCCATGGTGGCGTTGTAATGGGCCATGTAGCTTTCCATGCCGAGCTGCAGGTCCAGGTTCATGACTTTGTCCAAGGCGAGGATGTGCTCCACCAAGGCTTGCGGATCGTGGCCATAGCGCTCCAGGAGGAGCGGGTAGAGGATGCGGTGGTAGAGCTGGAACGCCCCGATGAACCACTGAGGCTCCACCTGGATGATGTTGTGGATGTAACCGATGCGCCAGCGGCGCTTGAAGTAGTCGGCGTCACGGGGGCCGCGCACGGCCTGGAGCAGATAGGCCTTCTGCGCCTCCTTCAGGCGCCGCACTACGGCTTCGTCCCGGAAGACCTGGCGCGTCTCCGGGAAAGCGAGGAGGTGCTGATAGAAGCGTTCGACGATCTCGGGCAGATGCGCCTGGATCAGGTCCTCTAGATCGCGGAGCAGGGCCAGGTCGCGCTCCTGGAAATCCAGGTAGGCCAGCCGGCGCTCGCGCGTCGCTTCCAGGTAGGCGGGCGGCGCCATCGGGGACACGCTCGGCTGCGCTTCGTCGTCCATGTCTGCCACCTCGTCCGTCACGCCCCCAGCACCGCCGCCTTGTCCACGTAGTCCGATACCGCCGCCACGAAAGTGGCGTGGCTCCAGGTCAGCGGCGACACGGAAAGGGGCGCGCCGCTGTGCGGGTGTACCTGCTCCGGCATCACGCCGGAGGGCAGCGCCCGCTCGGCCGCCCAGCGCAGCAGGGGCAGGGCGCGCTCCAGGGAGGCGCGGTCGCGTGCCGCCGCGATGTGATACTGGGCGAGCCACAGGGTGCAGACGAGCCAGGGATTGCCGGGCGCGTCCGCCGCCTGCGCCTGCTGATAGGTGTCGCCCTCGTAGCGCGCCACGCCGCCGATGCCGTGGCGGATCCACAGCCGTTCTTCCACCGCGCGGGCGGTGCCGGCCACCCGCGGGTCCAAGGGATCGTAGCCGCCGAAGAGCACGAGGCCGAGCAGGCTGGCATCCACGCCGGGGTCGCGGATCTGCATGCCGTTTTCGAAGAGGATGCCGCGCGCGAAGCGCCCCTCCCGCGGACAGTAAAGGTGCCGATCCATGGCCTCGCGCACCTCGGCGGCCGCCCGTGCATAGGCGTCGGCCCGCTCGTCTTCCTGAAACAGCCTCGCCAGCTCCGCCGCCGCCCGCAGGCCCGCCACCACCGTGGCCGTGGTGAAGGTGAAGACGCCGCGATGCTCCTCCCACAGATCATAGGAAGGCAGGGGCAGTCCGGTGTGCTCGTCGCGAAAGCCCAGCAGAAAGTCGGCGGCCCGTTCGACGAAGGGACTGTAGAGGGGGCGGATCGCCTCGATGTCCCGGTGCGCGAGGTAGTGCTGCCAGATGGCCCAGATCACCAGGGCCGTCTCGTCCTCCTGGATGGGAAACTGCATGTCCCCGTGGCTGAACCAAGGGTGCCAGGAACTGCCCACCGACCCATCCGGATTGTACTTGTGCATCAAAAAGCCCGTTTCGGACAAAATGCTGGCGGAATAATTAAATTCGACCGCCTTGCGGGTGCAAAATTCCAGAAAGCGCCGGCTCAGGCCGCCAAAGCCGGCCCGGTCCAGCGCCTGCGCAGTGATGGCGCCGTCGCGGGGCCACATGTAGCTGTAGGTGTCCTGGTTGAACTGCCGGATGTCCGTGTCATTGGCGGCGACCACCGCACCGCCATGGTCGCTCTGGGTGCGGATGATGAGCAGGCTGCGCCGATAGCAGGCGAGCAACGACGGCGGCAGGTCGTGGAAATCCCGCTGGCCGGCGGGGACGAGCAGCGGCACGCCGATGACCGAGTCCACCGCGCCCTGGGCGATGGGATTGCCGCTCAGCTCGCCGTCCTCGGCGTCCCGCCAGGTGCCCTCGAAGCCCTTGTTGCGCTTCGTGCCCGTGGCGAACATCGTCACTCCCAGCGCGGTCTCGCTGGCGCAGCTCATGAAAAAGTAGCGCGGTCCCTTGTAGTGCACCAGGCAGGCATTCTTGGGATCGAAAAACACCGTGTCGCCGATCTCGTTTTCCAGTGCGTTCAGGTCGGCATGGAAGAAGAGCCGCACCGAAAGGGGGCGGGACGAGCGATTCTGCACCCGCACCCGGCGCACCAGGATGTTCTGCTCGTAATCGACGATGTCGTTGCAGCGCAGGGCGAGCGGCAGGTGGCGGTGGGTGGCGGTGACGGCCGTGACCAGCGTGTCGGGGAGATAATCCCGGCGGATGGTCCAGTCCTCCCGGTTCACCCAGGCAAAGGCGCCGTCCGCCCAGACGCCGAAATGCCAGGGGAAACCCAAGGCATGATTCTCCTTGCCGACGCGCGGGTAGTAGAAGTCACGGATGCGGTAATCGAGGTCGAAAGCGGCAAGCAAGGTGCCGTTCCCGATGGGGATGTCCCGCGGCATGATGGGCGACTCTCCTGGTCTGGCCGGCGGCCGGCGCTTTACCAAGTATGGACCGCATGCCCTCCTTGTCGTCGCCCGCCGGCTCAGGGCTCCGCGAGCGGCGTGACGAGGGCCGGATCGTCATGTTTGGGGCTGTTGACGCTGCTGCTGACCGGATAGCCGGTCATCTGCGCCGGCGGGTAGGGCGCCAGCAACGGCTGCAGCAGCTCGGGATCGCTGATGGCCGGGTCCAGCCAGAGGTCGAAGTCCGCGCGTTCCAGGATCACCGGCATGCGGTCGTGGATCGGCCGCACCCGCGCGTTGGCATCGGTGGTCAGAATGGTGCAGGACTCGATCTCCGCCCCGTCCGGCCCATGCCAATGCTCCCACAGCCCAGCGAAGGCGAAGGGCGTGCCGTCCTCCCGGCGGAAATAGAACGGCTGCTTGCGCCCGTTCTGGTTGCGCCACTCGTAAAAGCCGTCCGCTGGAATGAGACAGCGCCGGCGCCGGAAGGCAGCGCGAAAAGCCGGCTTGTCGGCGGCGCCCTCGGCGCGGGCATTGATCAGGCGGGCGCCGATGCCCGGGTCCTTGGCCCAGGATGGAATCAGTCCCCAGCGCATCAACGTCATTTCCCGGCCCGCCCCGTGCTGCCGGACCACCGGCACTGCTTGGGTGGGTGCGATGTTGTAGCGGGGCGCGAGCGGCGGCAGCGCTTCCAGTTCAAAGAGAAGCTGCAAAGCCTCCGGCCGGCTGCTCAGGGTATAGCGTCCGCACATGAGATCATCATAGGGCTTCCGGGCCGGGGCGGCCAGCCGGGACCGCCTTTGGTCCCATCCAGCCGGCAACGGAGCGGTGCTACGGTGCTTGCGTTCTCGCGGTGTTCTCCTTATGATGGGAAACAAATGGAGAACGAATCTGTTTTCAATGCGAACAGTACCCGGTAAAGGATACGAGATGGAATGCCCCAATTGTAAAAAACCCCTGCCTACCCTGCTGATTGCCGGCGCCATGCGTTGCCGCCAGTGCGGGCATTGGACCGTGAAGCGCAAAGGCGGCCGCCGTGCCGTGCGCGACCAGTCCGCGCCCAGGAGCTGAAAACCCGAGGTCGACCGGGCCGGCCGCTGACGCGGCCGGCCGCATCGGACTTTTGACGGGGCGTTTTGTGGTGCTGCCTGGCATGAACCCTGCCGGCAAGGGCTATACTTAGAATTAAACATCAGCCAGTGATGGCGGGAGAGCGATACCAGCTCATCCGCGCCCATGCCACGGCACCCAGCCCTGTCATCTGTGCCGGAAAAGGCCATCTATGCCTTTCAAGCGTTGGAGCCAGTTGTCCGCCCGTTGGCGGTATTCGTTACCTGTCGCCTTCACCGGACTGGCGGTACTGATCAACATACCTCTCAGTCCTTTTCTCGCCCCCAACACCCTGCTGTCGCCGTATCTGATCAGCGTTATTCTCAGCGCCTTCATCGGCGGCTGGGGGCCGGGCCTGCTGGCCACCGGTCTCAGCGTGCTGGCGCTGAACTACACCTTTTTCCCGCCCCCCTATAGCCTGGCCAGCCTCACTCGCGGGGAAGTCATCCGCTTCGGCAGCTTCATCCTCATGAGCAGCATCATCAGCTGGTTCGGGCACCGGCTGCACCGGGCACTGCAAGAGAGCGAGCGCGAAAAGGCCGAACTGGCGTCCATGGCCCAATCCCTGCGGGAACGGGAGGCCCTGTTCCGCGCCACCTTCCATCAGGCGGCGGTCGGCATGGCCCATGCGGCGCTCGACGGCCGCCTGCTGGAGGTCAATCGCAAGCTGTGCGACATCCTCGGCTACCGCTGCGAAGACCTGCTGCAGATCACCTTCCGCGAGCTTACCCACCCGGAGGATCTGGAAAGGGAGCTCGAACTGCGACGCCGGCTGCTGAACGGCGATGGACAGAGCTACACCCTGGAAAAACGCTATATCCACAAGGACGGCCGCACCATCTGGGCCAATGTCACGGTTTCCCTGGTGCGGGCCAGCGACGGCCAGCCCGCCCGCACCCTCGCCCTGGTCGAGGACATCACCGAGCGCAAGCGGGCCGAAGCGGCCCTGCGCGAGAGCGAGGCGCGCTACCGGGCCATCGGCGAGCTCATTCCCTTCGGCGTCTGGACCGCCAACGCCCAGGGCGAGATCACTTACTTGAGCCGGAGCCTGCTCGAACTGCTGGGCAAAACCTTGGAAGAGATGCAGGGTAACGGCTGGCTGTGGGTGCTGCCGCCTGACCAGGCGGCGCGCGCCGCGGCAGACTGGCGGCACTGCGTGGAGAGGGCCTGCTTCTGGGATTACGAGTACCATTTGCGCGGCGTGGACGGCAAGGATTACGTCATCCTCAGCCGCGGGGTGCCCATTCGGGATGCCCAGGGACAGGTGACCTCCTGGGTGGGCACGCTGCTGGACATCACCGAGCGCCAGCGCACCGCGGAGGCCCTACGCAGGGCCTACGAATTCCGCGAGCGCATCATGGAGAGCGCCAGCAACGCCATCTACGCCATCGATCTCGAAGGCCGGATCATCCTGTGCAACCGGACCGGCGCGACCATCACGGGCTACGAGGTCCATGAGCTGCTCGGGCAGCCCTTCGCGGTCCTCTTCACGCCGGACGCTTTGGCCGGTGTGCAAGAGCAATTCGCCCGGGTTGTCACCCAGGGCATGAGCGTGTCGCAGTATGAAACGGAGCTGACCCGCAAGGACGGCAGCAAGCGTATCGTCAGCGTGAGCGCCGCGCCCCTCTTCGAAAAGGAGCGGGTCACCACGATCGTGGGCACGGCGGAGGACATTACCGAACGCAAGCGTGTGGAAGCGAAAATCCGCCAGCTGAACACGGAGCTGGAGCAACGGGTTGAGGAACGCACGGCCGAACTGCTGGCCGCCAATCTGGAGCTGGAATCCTTCAGCTACTCCATCTCGCACGATCTGCGCGCGCCACTGCGCGCCATCGACGGCTTCAGCTATGCCCTGCTGGAGGACTGCGGCGGCACGCTCACGGAGGGCTGCCGCGACTACATGCGCCGCATCCGCCGCGCCAGCCAACGCATGGCCGAGCTCATCGATGCCATGCTGAACCTGGCCCGGCTGAGCCGGGGTGAACTGCGCCGCGAGCGCCTGGACCTCAGCGACAAGGTGCGCGAGATCGCCGAGCGCCTGCAGCAGACTCAGCCGGAGCGGCAGGTGGACTTTGTCATTGCCGAGGGTGTGACGGCGGAGGGGGATTCCCAGCTGCTCCGGGTCGTGCTGGAGAACCTCTTGGACAACGCCTGGAAATTCACCAGCAAGCACGAGCGCGCCCGCATCGAGTTCGGCATGCGGGAGGAGGACGGACGGCGGGTCTATTTCGTGCGCGACGACGGCGCCGGCTTCGACATGGCCTACGCGAACAAACTCTTCGGCGCCTTCCAGCGCCTGCACAACCCCGCCGAGTTCGAAGGCACCGGCGTGGGGCTGGCCACGGTGCAGCGCATCATCCACCGCCACGGCGGGCACATCTGGGCCGAGGGCGCCGTCGAGCAGGGCGCCACCTTCTACTTCACGCTGGAGTGAGTCGCCGCCCGCGGCTGCGGCGCCGGCCCAGCCAAAGGCCGGCCAGCAGGCCGATCGCCAGGGCACCGGCCAGTTTGCGTCGATCATCGAAGCGGATGAAGCGCGTCGCCTCGGGCGTGATCTCCACCACGCCCAAGGGCGTGACCGCGACGCCTCCGCCGCCACCCTCCTCGGCGTCCGCTTGCGCGGCTCGTTGCCCCGGATGGCGACTGCCGGAGCCGCCGCCGAAGCCGTAAGCGATCCGCGCGACGGGAATCACGGTCCGGCCTGCGGCGGTGATGCTCTCGCCATACACCGTATGTACATGGGCGCTGCTGTGCAGGCGGTCCAGCATGGACTGAAAGAAATTCTGAATGGACATGAGCTTACCTCGCTATCGCGATGGCGGCGGGTAGCCGGGCCGTAGCCCGGACCGTGGTGCAGCGTGCGCCTGCCTGGCTGCGCGCGGTACGGGTGCTGCAGCGCCTGCTGCTTAGCGCTGGGCGCCCTGACCGTTGCGCGGCAGCATGCGCCTGGTCTAGCGGCTTGCGCCGCCGCTCAGGCGATGCACCGTACCTTCGTGCCCAACCACGTACACCTCGCCTTGCTCGTCCTGGCCGAAGGAGGTGATCCTGAGCTTGGTCGGCAGCAGCACCCGCTGCCGGCCGTCGCGCAGGCCGAAAATCTCGCCGCTGCAATAATCCGCGTACAGGTAGATGCCCGTCAGGGCCGGCACTCGGCTGCCGCGGTAGACGTAGCCGCCTGTGATGGAGCAGCGGCCTTTTTCGTGTCCATATTCGGCCACCGGCAGTTGCAAGCCGGCCTGGGAGCAGCCGCGCCTGGGCGGGAAGCAGTGCTTCCCTTCCATGATGCGCCAACCATAGTTGCCCCCGCGCTTTATGACGTCGATCTCTTCCCAGGCGTCCTGCCCGACGTCGGCGGCCCAGAGCTGGCCGGTCTTGCGATCGAAGGAGAAGCGCCAAGGATTGCGCAGACCATACGCAAAGATCTCCGCGCGCCCGCCGCCCCGGGCGAACGGATTGTCCGCCGGAATGCCGTAGGGCTTGCCGCGATCCACGTCGATGCGCAGGAGCTTGCCCAGCAACTCCCGCCGGTTCTGGGCACGGTTGCCGGGATCGCCGCCGGCCCCGCCGTCACCCAGGGCGATGTATAGAAAGCCGTCCGGGCCGAACTCGATCATGCCGCCGTTGTGGTTGGGGTAGGGTTGCGGGACGACGAGCAGCCGGCGTTCTTCGGTGGCGGAAACGTTCGCCTCGTCCGAAACCCGGTACTCGGCCACGACGGTGGCGCCGTCGGGTGCGCGGGTGTAGTTGATGAAGTAGCGGCCGTTCTGCCGGTACTTGGGATGGAAGGCCAGGCCCAGCAGCCCTTGCTCGCCGCCGGCGCGTACCTGCTTGGTGATGTCCAGGAAAGGCGTGGGCAGCAGGCGGCCCTGCTGCACGATGCGGATGCGGCCGGGCTGCTCCAGGATGAAGAGGCGGCCGCTGCCGTCACCGGCGTGGGTGACGTAGACCGGACTCTGCAGGCCCCGGGTCGCCACGGCCTCCAGGCCGAGCCGCGGCGTTTCCTGCGCGGCGGCCATGGGCGCTAGGCAGAGGAGTCCCAGCAGCGCATAGCCTGGACGACCCCATCGGGCGGCACGGTCTTGGCGCATGGTCTTCACCTCCTGGCGTTGCGCGGAGAACGGTCGCCTTTGCGTAGCCGTCCGCTGGCGGGAAAGCCGCTCGTGTGCGTCGCCAAGCAGCCGCTAGTCGTAGCCCCACAAGGCATGCACATCGATGGGGAGCAGGTTGTCGGTGAGCTGCATCTCCTCGATCGTGTAGCGGTCCAGGCTGCAGTCCCGGCGGCCAGGCCGGGCATACCATTCACCCTGCGGTCCGAGTACGCTGTAGGCGATCGGCGCCGTGGACTCGCGGCCGCGGCGCACGACGATCGCCGTTTCCCCGTTCCGCAGCCGCACCATGGCGCCCGGCGGGAAAACCCCGATTTCCTTGATGAAAATCAGCGCAAGCTGCTCATCGATCTCCTTGCCCCGCAACAGGAAGATTTCCCGCAGCGCGTCCCGGGCTGGCTTCGGACCTCGGATGGCCCGCGGCGAGACCATGGCCGAGTAGGTGTCGGCCAGGTTCACGATGCGCGCCTCCTCCGCAAGCTCCTGTCCGCGCAATCCTTGCGGGTAGCCGCTGCCGTCGATTTTCTCATGATGCTGGGCGACGATGCGCAGCCAGTGTGCGTCATCGATGCCGGCCATCTGGAGCATGGCCACGCCGAGGGCGGGATGATCCCGGATCTGGCGGCGCTGGGACCCGTCGAGCGGAACCTTCTGCGTGGAAAGCAGCGCCTGCAACTCCAACATGGCCACGTTGGCCGTCAGGGCCGCCGCCAGGATGGTGCGCCGGTCTTCGGCGGAGTACCCGAGGCGCGTGGCGACCAACTCGCACAGCAGGGCCACATGGATGGGGTGGATCACGACATAGGGGTGTTCATGGCAAAGATGCACCGCACCCAAAACCGCGTCGGCGTCTTCCGCGCACAGGTGCTGGATTTCCTCGCCGAGGGACAGGACGCCGGCCGGCCCGGTGCCGCGCACGCCGGCACCGATGTCGCGGAACTGCTGCTGCAGGCTGCGGCACAAATCCCCCAGTCGCTGGAAGGGATCCGCCTTCTTGTGCGGGAGCGCCGGCGAGGCGGACGGCTGCCCGCGTTCCGCCCGATAAAGCCCGCGGCTCAACAACCCGCGCAGTTGGCTCTCGCTGGCCACAATGGCCCCTTTCGGGAGGAGCAATCGTCCATGCTGGTCGTAGGCGGACCACGGCAGCACGCAACCGACCCCGATCTCGCCGGGCTTTACGCGGATAGTTTCCATGGCAACCCACCCCGTGCAGACAGCGCAGCATGACGCTAAGGTCCAGATTTTCTTGTGCTTAGTAGCATAAGTGGTGTGCGGATCAAAGCGCATAGGCCTAAGGTCGCAACCGCGTGCCGCTGGCTTGTCGGCCGAGCGTGGCCCGTGCGCCGCATCCATGCGGCATGTGCGGGGAGCGGCGGCGTGCCGGCCGTGGCCGGGGCGGGACGGATTTGTCGTTGAAATCCTGTCCCCGCAAAGGCAAGATTGTGAGATGATAACGACAACCCACCCGCCGCACGCGGCCTTCCGGCCTTGGCGTGTTGCGCGTGAGACTCATGCGATGCACAACCTACTTTGCGACGTGCGGTACCGGAGCCTATGCAGAACAAGCTGATCTTATTGGTGGAAGACAATCCGGATGACGAGGCGCTGACGTTGCGGGCGCTGAAGAAGAGCAATCTGGCCAACACCGTGGACGTGGTGCGGGACGGGGTGGAGGCGCTGGACTATTTGTTTGGGACGGGGGCCTATGCCGGGCAGGAGAACGGGTTGCTGCCGCAGGTGGTGCTTTTGGATCTGAAGCTGCCGAAGATGACCGGGCTGGAGGTGCTCAAGCGGCTGCGCGCCCATGAGCGCACGCGGCTGCTGCCGGTGGTGGTGCTGACCACCTCCAACGAGGAGCGGGATCTGATCGAGAGCTACAGCCTGGGCGCCAACAGCTACATCCGCAAGCCGGTGGACTTCGCCCAATTCATGGAAGCCGTCCGCCAACTCGGCCTCTACTGGCTCGTCCTCAACGAGCCGTGCCCGCGTCTGGGAGCATGAGATGAGCAAACCGCTGCGCGTCCTGGTAGTCGAGGATTCCGAGGACGACACGGCGCTGATCCTGCGGGAGCTGCGCCGCGGCGGCTATGTGCCGGACGCCGAGCGGGTGGACACGATGGAAGCCATGCGCGACGCCCTCGCCCGGCGGGAGTGGGACGTCATCATCACCGACTTCAACCTGCCGCGATTCAGCGCCATCGCCGCGCTGGAGTTGCTCAAGGCGAGCGGACAGGATCTGCCCTTCCTCATCGTTTCCGGCACCATCGGCGAGGACCTCGCGGTGGCGGCCATGAAGGCCGGCGCCCACGACTATCTCAAAAAGGACAACCTGGCCAGGCTGGTGCCCGCCATCGAGCGGGAGTTGCGCGAAGCGGAGGAGCGGCGCGCGCGCCGGCAGGCGGAAGAAGCCTTGCGCGAGCGCGAGGAAAAGTACCGCTTGCTGTTCAACAACGCCTACGACGCCATTTTCCTGAACGCCGTCGGCGAGGACGGCAGCCTGAGCAACTTCCTGGAAGTCAACGACGTCGCCTGCCAGCGCATGGGCTACGGCCGCGAGGAGCTGCTGGGCAAGCAGCCCTGCGACGTGGTGGACGAGGAAAGCGCCCAGAAGATGATGGGGGTGATGCGCGAGCTGCTGCGCCAGGGCCACACCACCTTCGAGATGACCCTGACCAGCAAGGGCGGCATGCGCATTCCCGTGGAGATCAGCGCCCACGTCTTTCCCCTGGGCGGGTCCCGGGTGGTCCTGTCCATCGCCCGCGACATCACCGAACGCAAGCGGGCCGAGGAGATCATCTGGCACCAGGCCTACCACGACGCCCTCACCGGCCTGCCCAACCGCGTGCTGTTCAAGGACCGCCTGGAACAAGCCCTGGCCTACGCCCACCGCCATCAGCAGATGCTGTCGGTGATCTTCCTCGACCTGGACCGCTTCAAGACCATCAACGACACCCTCGGCCACAGCGTGGGCGACCAGCTGCTGCAGGCGGTGGCCTACCGGCTGACCAAGTGCGTGCGCGAGGAGGACACCGTCGCCCGCATGGGCGGCGACGAGTTCACCCTGATCCTGCCCGAAGTCACCCATGTGGAGGACGCCGCCAAGATCGCCCAAAAGCTGATCGATGCCCTGAAGCCGCCTTTCTACATCGACGGCTATGAGCTCTACACCTCCACCAGCATCGGCATCGCCTTCTATCCCACCGACGGCGAGGAACCCGAGACCCTGCTGAAGAACGCCGATACCGCCATGTACCGGGCCAAGGACCAGGGGCGCAACAACTTCCAGCTCTATGCCGCGGAGATGAATTCCCTGTCCTTCGAGCGCCTGGCCCTGGGCAACATGCTGCGCAAGGCGCTGGATCAGGAGGAGCTGCTGGTGCACTACCAGCCCCAGGTGGACCTGGACAGCGGCGAGATCTTCGGCATGGAGGCGTTGGTGCGCTGGCAGCATCCCGAGCTGGGGCTGATCTCGCCCCTGCAGTTCATCTCCCTGGCCGAGGAGACCGGGCTCATCGGTGCCCTGGGCGAATGGGTGCTGCGCACCGCCTGCGCGCAGAACAAGGCTTGGCAGCTCGCCGGCATGCCGCCGCTGCGGGTGGCGGTCAATCTGTCCGCGCGTCAGTTCAAGCACACGCCGCTCATCGACACCGTGGCGCATGTGCTGGAGGACACCGGGCTCGATCCCCAGTACCTGGAGCTGGAACTGACCGAGAGCATTGTGGCGGAGAACGTGGAGGCGACCATCACCACCCTGCGCGACCTCAAGGCCATGGGCGTGCAGCTGTCCATCGACGACTTCGGTACCGGCTACTCCTCCCTGAGCTACCTCAAGCGCTTCCCGCTGGACATGCTCAAGATCGACCAGTCCTTCGTGCACCACATCAATACCGACGCCGACGATGCCGCCATCGTGACCGCCGTGATCACCCTGGCGCACAGCCTGAAGCTGAAGGTGATCGCCGAGGGCGTGCAGACGGAAGAGCAGTTGACCTTCCTGCGGGCCCAGCGCTGCGACAAGGTGCAGGGCAACCTGTTCAGCAAGCCCTTGACGGCGGAAGAATTCGGCAAGCTCCTGCACAAGAAAAAAGAAGAACGCTGGGACGGCCTGCTGACGAAAGGCGTGTCCTACGGCTGAGCAGGCCCGGCCTGCGTGCCGCCTCGAGCGCTGCTCCTCTGCAGTCCTGTCGTCCAAGTGTCGGCATTTTGACGATATTGGACTATCTACATGACAACGATAAAGCCAGAGACGGGTGGAAATGCGGATCCTGATTGTTGATGACGATGCCGACAGCCTGCTCCTGCTGCAGCACATCCTGCGGGCGGCGGGCTACGGCGACGTGAGCGTGGCCGCTTCGGCCGGGGAGGCGCTGCAGCTGCTGGGCCTGACGGATGGCGGCAGCGGCGGGATGGATGTGGACGTCATTCTGATGGACATCATCATGCCCGAGATGGACGGCATCGAGGCCTGCCGCCGCATCAAGGGCCATGAGCGATTCCGCGACGTGCCGGTGATCATGGTCACGGCCCGCACCGAGTCCCGGGATCTGGAGGCCGCTTTCGCCGCCGGCGCGACGGACTACATCACCAAGCCCTTCAACAAGGTGGAACTGCTGGCGCGGCTGCGTTCGGCGCTGGCATTGAAGCAGGAGCGCGACTGGCGCAAGGCGCGGGAGCGGGAGCTGCTGGATGTCTCGCTGCAGCTGAAAGCCGCCAACGAGGCGTTGCAACGCCTGTCCTGCCAGGACGGCCTGACCGGCATTGCCAACCGCCGCCATTTCGACGAGACCTTCCGCAGCGAATGGCGCCGGGCGGTGCGGGACCATCTGCCGCTGTCCTTCATTCTGATCGACATCGACTACTTCAAGACCTTCAACGACGTCTATGGCCACCAGGCGGGCGACGCCTGCCTGCAGCAGGTGGCGCAGACCCTGGTCGCCTCCTTGTCCCGCCCCGGCGATCTGGTGGCCCGCTACGGCGGCGAGGAGTTCGCCGTCATCCTGTCGGACACCAACGCCCAGGGCGCCGCCGTCGTCGCGGAAACGCTGCGCACGCAAATCGAGCGGCTGGGCATTCCCCACCAGCACTCGGCCGCCGGCCGCATCGTCACCATCAGCCTGGGCGTCGCCACCGCCACGCCCAACGGCCATCGGCGCCCGGAATCGCTCATCGCCGCCGCCGACGAGGCGCTGTACCGGGCCAAGGCGCTGGGGCGCAACCGGGTGGAGGTGGCGCGCTCACCGGCCCGCCGGCAACGGAGCAAGGTTGACACCCTCTCCTGAGCAGCCCGGCGCGCCCATCGTGGTGCAGGTGGACGAGGCCTTGGCCCCCATCGTGCCTGCCTACCTGGACAACCGCCGCCGCGACCTGCCGGCCATGCGCGCGGCCTTGGCGCGCGCGGACTTCGAAGCCGTTGCCCTGCTGGCGCACCGCATGAAGGGCACGGGGCAGGGCTACGGCTTCAGCGCCATCAGCGGGATCGGCGCCCGCCTGGAAAAAGCGGCGCAGGCGCAGGATGCGCCCAGCGTGGCGGACTGCCTGGACGAGCTCGAAGATTATTTGGCCCGCATCGAGGTGGTCTACGGGGCGGAGAACTGAGCGGCCCGTGGCGGGGCTTGCCGCGCGTTGGCCATGGTCGTGGGCCGCAGGCAAGGTCTTCAATCGCGAGCCAGCTCGCTCCTACAGCCCAAATGCCGCATCCGGGTGCAGAAATGGTACCGGTGGCGTGTGCCTTGCCCTCAGTCCAAAACGCCGCGTCCGGCTGTAGGAGCGAGCTGGCTCGCGATAAACAGAACCGCCACCTTGGCGGTGCTTGGCTGCCGTCGAGGCATCATGGTGCCACGCTTGCATGGAAGCAGCTAACCGCTGAGCTCCCCGTGCTCGTCGATGTAGCGTCTGGCCCGTTCGTGACGTCGTCCGGAATCTCGCTCCAGAACAGCAGCTGATACTTGTAGCCCTGGCAGTGCTCCGCGTTCAGGCGAATGAGCTCGTCCACCGGATGGCGGTCGAGCACGTCGTTGACGATGTACCAGTTGCTGTCGTAATCGCGGCCTTCGTACTTCCACCTGTAAACGACGAAGTATTTCATCGCGCACCCCGTCTTGGGCAAGCCGGTTCCGGCCGGGCAGCGAGGGCGCCGCGCCTTGCCGGGCCATGCCAATAGTCACCGGCAAAGCGACGGCCCATGCCGTGCTTCGCCTGGCTGAAAGCGGACTCGCCCGCGCCGGGCCTTCAGGAGTGGAGCAGGCCGCGCCTGCTCCGGGGCTGCCGGCCGGCGGCCGCAGCGGGCCGGAGTGGCGGGGTGAGGGCGTGGTGAAAGCGGTCGAAGCCGCGTTCCTTGCCGCACTTGATGCATACGTAGCGGGAGTCGCCGAGCCGGTAGCGGAGATCGGGGACGTGCGACTGCGCCCAGTCGTGACTGCAAAAGAGCCGCTTCAAGGATTTTCGCATCACTTCCCCCTCAAGGGTTTTTACGGACTTTAAAATTCATCTTATCCCAAGTCCGGAATACCGCTATCCATCTTAAGTTCCAAGCTTGCCGCTCCCGGCCATCCATCAACTCCGGATGGAACTCCGGGCATGCCATGGGCTCGAAATGGACATGACCTCCTCAGATCGATGCTTCCACACGCAGCGCGCTGCTGCAATTCCAGCCAAATGGAGTACTCCATGGAGCCAGCGGGAATCCTGGTCATAGACAAGCATGGCCGGCGCGGCACGGTGGACTCGGAGCCGCAGGCCCTGGGCGCCACCCGGGCGGCGCTCCTGGTCAAGCTGGAGAGCGGCCAGCGGATACTGGTGCCGGCCGATGCGCTGATTCTGCGGGACGACGGCAACTACGCCGTACCCTTCGGCTTCGCCGAACTGCAGTCCCCGGCCAAAGCCGAAACTGCCGCCGACGGCGAAGCCAGCGTGCTGCCCGTGATCGAGGAACAGTTGCGCATCCACAAGCGGACCCGGGCCAATGGCGGCGTGCGCGTGCACAAGACGGTGCACGAACGCGAGGCGGAGGTGGAGGAACCGATCCTGCGGGAGGACGTCCAAATCGAACACGTGGCCGTCAACCGCATCGTGGACAGTGCGCCGGCACCGCGCCAGGAAGGCGATACCCTGGTGATCCCGCTCTTGGAAGAAGTGCTGGTGGTGGAAAAGCGCATCATGTTGCGCGAGGAGCTGCGCATCACCAAGTGCCGGCATCAGCAGCAGCATGCCCAGCGGGTCACGTTGCGGCGCGAGGAGGTCACGATCGAGCCCCTCCGCGGTCGGGAAGGGGATGGCTGACAGCAGTAACCCGAGCTTACGTAAGCCAGCGCACGCAGCAAGCCTGGCCTGCGCGTCGATGAACGACAGCAAGCAACTACGTAAAGGAGCGAGTTATGGCTAAGACAGTAATCGGTTTTTTCGACAGTCGCACCCAAGCCGAAAGTGCCCAGCAGGACCTGATCAGCAATGGCTTCAGCCGCAGCAGCATCCGCCTCATGGCGGGTGAGGAAGGGGGCCGGGAATACGCTGGCCAGACCCCTGAGACCCACGCCCACGAAGGCTTCATGGATCGCGTCCGGCATTTCCTGGCGGAAATCGGCCTGATGAGCGAAAAGGGCGCTTCCCACGTGTCCGAATCGGAGCATTCGCTCTATGCGGAGGGCATGCGCCGGGGCGGCACCCTGCTGTCGGTGACCACCGATGACGACAGCGCCGATGAGGCCGCCGACATCCTGAGCCGCCACGGCGCGGTGGACATCGATGAGCGGGCGACGGCGTGGCAGGCGGACAGCGCCACGCAGACCGGCGCCACGACCGCCAGCGGCGTCATGGGCGCCAGCGGCACCACGGCGGCGAGCAGCGCGACCGAAGGCGAAACCCGCATTCCGGTGATCGAGGAAGAGCTCAAGGTCGGCAAGCGCGAGGTCGAGCGCGGCGGCGCGCGCGTCTACAGCCACATGACCGAGACCCCGGTGGAAGAGCAGGTGCGCCTGCGCGAGGAACGGGTCGACGTGGAGCGCCGGCCGGTGGACCGCCCGGCCAGCGAGGCGGAGCTGAACGCCTTCCAGGAGGGCACCATGGAGATCCGCACCACGGCGGAAGAGCCGGTGGTCAGCAAGGAGGCCCGCGTGGTGGAGGAAGTCGTCGTCGGCAAGGAGGCCACGGAGCACACGGAAACCATCCGCGGCACCGTGCGCGCCACCGAGGTCGAAGTGGAATCCCTGACCCCCGAGGAGGCGCAGCAGTTCGCCGCGCACGAGAGCGAGTTCCGCAGCGACTTCCAGAACGTCTACTCCAGCCGCGGCATCAGCTACGAGCAACTGCAGCCCGCCTACCGCTACGGCTACCACCTGGGCCTGAATCCGCGCTATCGGGGCAGCGACTGGAGCCAGGTCGAGCCGGAGATCCGGCGCGACTGGGAGGCCCACAACTACGGTCCGTGGGATCGCTTCAAGGACGCCGTCCACTACGCCTGGGACCGCGCCCGCCATCACTGAGGCGGGTCGGCCAACGGCTACACACGGGGGGCTTCGGCCCCCTTCTTCTTGGGGGCATGCCGCAGGCCGCTAGCGTTTTTCGCTTGGCCCGCTCATTGGCTGCCGTACCAGAGCGCCCCAGCCGCCACCAGGGCGACCACCGCCCAGCCCAGGCGATCCACGTAGCGGTGCAGCAGCGCCTCCATGCGCGCGCCGCCCCACGCCATCAGTCCGGCCACCAGAAAAAAGCGCAGGCCGCGGCCGATGACCGAGGCGAGGGTGAAGGGGAAGAGCGCCATCGACAGGGCGCCGGCGGCGATGGTGAACACCTTGTACGGGATCGGCGAGAAGCCGGCCACGAACACCGCCCAGAAGCCCCAGCGCTCGAACCAGGCCACCGCGGTCTGATAAGCCGGCCAGTAATGGCTCTCCCGCAGCCAGGGCAGCACGGCATCCAAGGCAAAATACCCGATCACGTATCCCAGCAAGCCGCCGGCCACCGAAGTCAGCGTGGTCAGCAGCGCCAAATGCCAGGCCCGGCGCGGATTGGCCAGGCACATGGGCGCCAGCATCACGTCAGGCGGCACCGGAAAGAACGAGGATTCGGCAAAACTCAACGCCCCCAGGTACCAGGGCGCACGCGGATGGCGGGACCAGGCCATGGCCCGGCGGTAGAGCGGCGAGAAAAATTTCATGCGGGTCTCGGGGGGAATGAAATCGTCATGGCCGGAAGTGTGCCACAAGCAGTCATTCGGGATAAATGGCTACGGCGAACGGCTTTTCAGAGGATGTGCCCGCCCCTGCGTCGGGGTGGTTTGCCGTTGCTTGCCGCGTTGAAGCTGCATTCGTTCCAGGCTCGCTGACATTGGCGCAGCCGCCCCGCTCGGCAGACGGCTTGGCGGCACGCCGGAAATCATTGGAAGGCGGCCCCTGAGCCGGGGAGGGGGACTGGGCCAGCCTGGACAAAGAACAACCTCCTCGCAGTTTTGGGCCAAGGGCTTGGAGCCCGCACTGTTGAAGAGATGTTTCTCTTTCAATCGACAAATTGGTGGGACGGCAGCCTGCCGGGTTTCCACTCTCTCGGGCGATTCATGCTTGCGCGTGCTTGGCGACCTACAGTTGGCGGCAATGTTCCGAAGCGCTTGTATTCGCAAGTTGCCGCAGCTTCAGTCTTGACGAGAACGGGATTTTTCCGCTCGGTGCGCCAACATCGACTTGCCTGTCGGGAGGAACAGCGCCTTCATGACTCCTGCCAACTTATTCGGGAGGAGACCAAGATGGAAGTCGTGCACCTCAATCAGAGACAACTCGCCGCCCGCTGGAGCGTCAGTGAGGCGACCCTGGAAAGATGGCGCAGCGAAGGGATTGGACCCAAGTTCCTGAAACTGTGCGGCCGAGTTCTTTCCCGGCTTGTCGACATCGAGGCCTATGAAGAGTCCTGTTTGTCGATATCGACCAGCCAGCGCGTTGTCCGCCATTGCGCCAGCTGACGTTGCCAGTCCGCATACACGATATGCCCGCAACACAGCGCCGGTTCGGTTCCAACCCGGAATCGAACCCGCGCCCGTCATGGCCGCGTGGTGTCCAACCGCAGCATCAGCATCAACGGATCGAGCGGCGATGCCTGGAAGCCGTAGTGCTCGTAGAACTGCCTCGCGCGATCGTGAAGGGCATGGACGAGCAACGCCCGCACGCCGGCGTTCTGCGAGACCACCACCGCCCGTTGCACGGCATCCTGAAGCATGGCCCCGCCGAGCTTGTGCCCCTGGGCGCGGGTGTCGACGGCCAGCCGGGCCAGCACCAGGACCGGCACGGGGTCTGGCATGTTGCGGCGAACTGCGCCGGTAGCCAGACGGTGTGCGACCGCCCCCGCAGCCATCGCGTAGTACCCCTGAACGCAGTCGTCTTGATCAACGACCACGAAGGTGCGGCTGGCACCGCTTTGCTGGTTGGCCATTGCCCGACGTGTGAGCCACTCGTCGAGTACCGGCTCTCCGCAGGAAAAGTCGTCAAGACAGTGGGCGGCGGTCAGCGGCTGGGGCGCACTGAGCGACGCACTCATTCCTTGGCCCAGGGGGCCTTCAGCGCCATCAGCCGTTCAAGCCCCGGGTTGGGCGCGGGCGGCGCATCGAGCAGGTCTATGAACTGCTGGAATTTGTCGGCGTCGAGGTTGAAGTAGACCTGATCGAGCAGCACCGCCTGGGCCTTGTCACAGGCGGCTTCGAGCATGAAATCCGAACGGTTCTTGCCCAGGAGCCGGGCGGCGCGGTCGATCAGATCGCGCTGCTCGGGCAATGCCCTCAGGTTGATGGCGGCGTCTCGCATGACTCACTCCCGCATACACGATGTATACACAAATCCTAGAACCGCGTGTAGCCGTTGTCAACACGCGCCTACCTTTTGGCGGTCACTCATACCCCATCTTGAGCGCCTGGGCCTGCTCGGCCAAGGCGTCGAGGGCCTTGTGGCGCTCGGCGTCGATGCACTCCTTGTAGGCGATGACGTCCTGGTAGCGGACGCGGCGATGAGTGCCGATCTTGTGGAACGGGATCTCGCCGCGCTCCAGCAGTTGAACCAGGAACGGCCGCGAGACATTGAGCACGTCCGCCGCCTCCTGTGTCGTGAGCTCGGCATGGATCGGGACGACGGCGACCGCATTGCCTTCACCGATCTCGGTGAGGACGTCGACGAAAAGCCGCAGCGCCGACACCGGGACCCGAACCGAGTGGGCGATGCCCTGGTCGTCGACGATCTCGATATGCTGCGTCTCGGCGTCGGTCAGCAGGTAAGAGGACAGAGCCCGGCCGCTCTCCCGGGCGAGTGCGACCTCCTCTGTCGTGGGCAGCGGGCGGGCGGGTGGGGGCGCCGTCATGGCAGCCTCCTGGGGGGCTTCCATCAAGGTCATGGCGAGCAGCATAAACGAAATATCCGAAACGACGAACCATGGATCGGTTTGCCTGCAAACCCAAATGGACATCCACTTACACCCATTCCTGAAGCGTGTGGCGTGTCTCCTCGTCTTCCATGCGGCGAATGGTGCCACTATCACCGCATATTACGCGGTGAATAACTTGCCAATGCGGAGAATGTGACCGATAATCTCCGCATGAACAGCGGCGATTGCAAGTACATCTGGCAGGCTGACGACTGGCCCAAGTGGCGCTACGACCTGGCGGCCCTGGCCGGCCCCTTGGCCGAGGTCAGCCGCGCCCAAGGTCTGCTGATGGGGCGCCTGGCTGACGTCGGCAGGCCAAAGCGCGACCAGGCGAGCCTCTCGGCCTTGACCTCCGACGTGGTCAAGACCAGCGAGATCGAGGGCGAACGGCTCGACGTCGAGTCCGTGCGTTCGAGCATCGCGCGTCGCTTGGGTGTGGACATCGGCGCCCTGGCGCCGGTGGATCGACATGTCGAGGGCGTGGTCGAGATGGTGCTCGACGCCACGGCCAACTGCGCGGCCCCGGTCACCCGCGAGCGCTTGTTCGGTTGGCACGCGGCGCTCTTCCCAACCGGCTACTCAGGCCTCTCCAAGATCAAGGTCGGCGGTTGGCGGGACGATGCCAGCGGTCCGATGCAGGTGGTGTCCGGCCCCATCGGCCGGCAGCGCGTGCATTTCGAAGCGCCGCCGGCCGACCGCCTGAAGGCCGAGACGAGTCGTTTTCTCGAATGGATCAATACCAAAACTGGCGAGCCGCCGCTCATCAAGGCTGGCCTCGCCCATCTGTGGTTCGTGACCCTGCACCCCTTCGACGACGGCAACGGCCGCATCGCCCGTGCCATCGGCGATCTGCTGCTGGCCCGTGCCGACGGCAGCCCACAGCGCTTCTACAGCCTTTCGGCGCAGATCCAGCGCGAGCGCAATGCCTACTACGACATCCTGGAGCGCACCCAGAAAGGCACGCTCGACGTCACCGAGTGGCTCGCCTGGTTCCTCGATACCTTGCACCGCGCGGTCGACCTGGCCCAGCACACCCTCGATGCCGTGCTTGCCAAGGCGCGGTTCTGGCAGCGCTTTGCCGGTATGCCGATGAACGAACGGCAGGTGAAGCTGCTCAACCGCTTGCTCGACGGCTTCGAAGGGAAGCTCACCACCAGCAAGTGGGCGGCCATCGCCAAATGCTCGCCGGACACGGCGCTACGCGACATCAATGAGCTGCTGGCCCACGGTGTGTTGCGCAAATCCGCAGCCGGCGGGCGCTCTACCTCCTACGAGTTGAACGATCCGCCGTCGGCGTGAATGCCCCTCGGAACGACTTGGCTCCCCAGCGGAACAGCGCCTTCATGGATTCCTGCCAACTCATTCGGAAGGAGATCAAAATGGAAGTCGTTCATCTCAATCAGAAGCAACTGGCCGTCCGCGGGGGTGTCAGCGAGGCCCGGCTTCCGCGCTGGCGCAGCAGGGGATCGGCCCCAGGTTCCTGAAGCTCTGCGGCCGGGTGCTCTACCGCCAGATCGACATCGAAGCCTGTGAGGCAGCGTGTCTGTCGACCTCGATCAAGAGCCGTGGCACGCGGGTGAGCGCGGAGTGAACCGTGTTGCGTTTTGTCGGTAGATATTACAGGTGATGGCGACTCGGAACGCTCGCCTGAGGCGCGAAAGTCCCCGCGAACACGCGGGAGTGCGCAAAGAAAAAGGCCAACCGAGAACGGTTGACCTTTATATATTGGTGGTGGGGTGGCAGCCTGCGCCAAACTGCGTTCATACTACACAATCGAAGCGTTGCCGGCCAGCGCGAGCGCCTGCGGGTTCAAGCGGATAGCGCCGGTCATCGCTTTTCCTCCTGCCATCCGTCAGTCAGTTTGTCTCCCGGATTGGGTGGCAGTCTCGGCTTCTCAACCGGTCTGGTTTGCTACCCAGTTCGATTCCCGAGTCTGCAACCGAACCCACGTCCGATGGTTGGATGGCCGTTGGCTTCCGCGGCGAACAGCGCCGTCATGGACTCCTGCCAACTCGTTCGGAAGGAGACCAAGATGGAAGTCGTTCATCTCAACCAGAAGCAACTGGCCACCCGCTGGGGTGTCAGCGAGGCCACGCTGGAGCGCTGGCGCAGCGAGGGGATCGGCCCCAAGTTCCTGAAGCTCTGCGGCCGCGTCCTCTACCGCCAGATCGACATCGAAGCCTACGAGGCGTCGTGTCTGGCGACCTCGACCAAGTGCCGTGACGCGCGGGCAAGCGCAGAGTGATGCGTGTTGCGTTTTGTCGGTAATCGTCTTCAAGTAAAGGCGATTCGGAACAGGTCAGGCACGGAACGGACGATAGGGCTTGACAAGCGTATGCGATATTGCAAATATCGCAAACATGACAAAACAAGCACAAGCTCTACCCGCCACACTTCGCGCCATCCGCGCCAAGCTCGATCTCACCCAGGAGCAGCTCGCCGAGCGGCTCGGGGTCTCGTTCGCCACGGTCAACCGCTGGGAAGGTGGTGACACCAAACCCCAACGCGCGGCACAGGAGGCCATCATGGCACTCGCCCGCGAGGCCGGGGTCGAAGAAGCCGCCGAGGATGCCCCGGAAGCAGCCGTCCAAGTCTCCCGCCGTCGCGGCCGGCGCGCAACAGCCGCGACGCCCACCACCAAGCCCATGGAGCAGATGCTGTGGGACGCGGCCTGCTCCATCCGGGGCGAGAAGGACGCGGCCAAGTTCAAGGACTACCTGCTGCCGCTGCTCTTCCTGAAGCGGCTGTCCGACGTCTTTGACGACGAGATCGAGCGGCTGGCCGAGGAATACGGCGATCGGCCCACTGCGCTGGAGATCGCCGAGTCCGACCACTCACTGCTGCGGTTCTATCTGCCGCCCGAAGCACGCTGGGCGATGATCAGCGGGCGCGAGCAGTACGACTGGCCGCTCGACGACAAGAAGCGCAGCACCGCGCCGAAGGACATCGGCGAGCACCTGACCAAGGCCGTGCGCGCGGTGGTCAAGCAGAACCCCTCGCTCTCGGGCGTCATCGACGTGGTGGATTTCGCCGCCGAACGGAACGGCGAGCGCGACATCAACCCGGCCAAGCTGCGCGGCGTGGTGGAGACCTTCTCCGACCCGCGCTATCGGCTGGGGCTGGCCGACGTGCAGCCGGATTTCCTCGGACGGGCCTACGAGTACCTGCTGCGCAAGTTCGCCGAAGGCTCGGGCCAAAGCGCGGGCGAGTTCTTCACGCCGACCGAGGTCGGCTTCCTGATGGCCCATATCATGCGGCCGAGGCCGGGCGAGACCTGTCACGACTATGCCTGCGGCTCGGCAGGCCTGCTGATCAAGCTGCAGCTCGTCGCCCGTGAACTCGACCCGACCAGCAAGGTGCCGCTCAAGCTCTCCGGCCAGGAGCTCCAGGCCGAGAGCTACGCCGTGGCGCAGATGAACGCGATCATCCACGACATGGAGGTGGAGCTGGCGCGTGGCGACACGATGATCAATCCCAAATTCCGCAACGCGGACGGGACCATCAAGCAGCACGACATCGTCGTCGCCAATCCCATGTGGAACCAGCCGTTTGCCACGGACATCTTCGCCAACGATCCGTTCGACCGCTTCCGCACGGCCGGCGGCATCACTACCGGCAGGGGCGACTGGGCTTGGCTGCAGCATACCCTGGCGTGCATGGACGACGACGGCCGCGCCGCCGTGGTGCTCGACACAGGTGCCGTCACGCGCGGCTCCGGCTCGAAGAACGAGGACAAGGAACGCAACATCCGCAAGTGGTTCGTCGACCGCGACCTGATCGACGGCGTGATCCTGCTGCCGGAGAACCTCTTCTACAACACCACCGCCGCCGGCGTCATCGTCGTGCTCTCCAAGCGCAAGCCCGCCGCGCGCAAGGGCAAGATCGTCCTGCTCAACGCCAGCCGCCGCTTCAAGAAGGGCCGGCCCAAGAACTACCTGCCAGAGGAGGACATCCGGCCGCTGGCGGCGATGTACCTCAAGGGCGAGCCGGTCGAGGGCGAGGTGGCGGTGATCACCACCGAGCAGGCGCGGGAGGCGGACTACAACTTGAGTCCGAGTCGGTGGGTAAACGGCTCCTCTGGTGCTGAATCGGCGGATCTCGGCGCGCTACTACGCCGATTCGAAGCTTTACTGGATGCCGAGAAAAAACTCGAGGGCGATCTGGCTGGTGCCCTTGCGCAACTGGGCAAGCTGGCATGAACGGCACGGAAACTGGAAGCGCGACTCTAGCCGAGCTATGCGACCTGATATCTGAGCAGGTCCATCCGGCAGACGTGCCTGAGGCACTTTACGTCGGTCTGGAACATGTCACTCCTGGACGGCTACGCCGCTCGGGAGGCGGTATCGCGGCCGATGTCCAGAGCCACAAGTACGCGTTTCGCCGGAACGACATCCTTTACGGAAAGCTGCGACCGTATCTCGACAAGGCCATCTTGGCGGATACGGATGGGGTCTGCACGACTGAGCTGCTGGTCCTGCGAGCCAAGCCCGGAGTCGATCCCAGATTCCTCGCGTGCCTCGTGCATGATCCCGACTTTGTCGAGCATGCACTTACGGGGGTCACTGGGGCCCACCACCCACGTACGTCTTGGGCTCACATTGCTCAGTTTGAACGTCCACGATTCTCGTTCGAGGAGCAGCGAACCATCGCGGGCTTGCTGTGGCGTACTCAAGACCTCCTGCGTGTCTGTGAGGATACGATTGAAGCAGCTCAGAAGCTCAAGCTCGTTGCCATGCGCGAACTGTTCACGCGCGGCCTGCGGGGCGAGCCCCAAAGGGAGACAGAGTTCGGCCCTGTCCCTGACTCTTGGGTGTCATCTCCCTTGGACGAGTGTGCCGAGGTGCAAACGGGGGCAGCGAAAGGCAGGAGGTTCTCGGACGGGGAGACAGTCGAAGTACCGTACCTGCGCGTTGCGAATGTCCAGGACGGGCACCTTGACTTGAGCGAAATGAAGAAGATCAAGATCCGCCGTTCTGAAATCGATCGTTACCGGCTCAAACCAGGTGATGTGGTCCTCACGGAAGGCGGCGATTTTGACAAACTCGGTCGTGGTTTCATTTGGCGCGGCGAATTGGACTTGTGTGTCCATCAGAACCACGTCTTCGCAGTGCGCACGGACAGAGGGAGGCTGCTACCCGACTTCTTCGCCTATTTGGCGCAAAGTGCCTACGGTAAAGCCTATTTCCTGAAGGTTGCGCACAAAACGACCAACCTTGCCTGCATCAATAGCACGAAGCTGAAGGCGTTTCCTGCCGTGTTCCCCCCGACCTTAGACGAGCAACGCGAGATCGTCGCCGTTCTGGATGCCATCGACCGCAAGATCGATTTGCACCGCAAGAAGCGGGCGGTACTGGAAGAACTGTTCAAGGCTCTGCTGCACAAGCTGATGACGGGCGAGATCCGGGTCGATGAACTGGACCTGTCGGTGCTGGACCGCGTCGAGTCCGAAGCCGAGGAGGTCGTGGCATGAGTACCCTCAAGATCAGCGAGGCCGGCAGCGTGCAGTTCCCCATGGTCAAGCACGCCGAGGAGATCGGCTGGGAGCCGCTCACGCCCTTCGAAGCATTGACGCGGCGCGGCGACGAATCCTCCAACCTGTTCCGCGGCGTGCTGGAGCGGAAGATCCTCGAATTCAACCCATGGCTTTCGGCGGATGCGGCGCGCTCGATCGTCGAGACATTGGATGCCCTGCCAGCCACCATCGACGGCAACCGCGAGTTGCTGGCGTGGCTGCGCGGCGAGCGGCAGTGGTACGACGAGACCGAGAAACGCCATCGCCGCGTCCAGCTCATCGACTTCGAGCACGTCGAGACGAACGCCTTTCATGTCACCTGGGAGTGGAAGATCAAGCCGCCGGCTCGCAAGGGCAACCGCGCGGACGTGATGTTCGTCATCAATGGCGTGCCCGTGTGCATCGTCGAGCACAAGAACCCGAAAGACGGTGATGCGATCGAGCGGGGAATCAAGCAACTGCGCCGCTACGAGCTGGAGACGCCGGAGCTGCTGGCGGCACCGCAGCTTTTCAACGTGACCCACCTGCTCGATTACTGGTACGGCGTGACCTGGAACGTGAACCGGCGCGACATGGCGCGCTGGAAGCAGATGCCGGAGCAGAGCTACCGCTTCGCCGTGCAGTCGTTCTTCGAGCGCACCGACTTCCTGCGCACGCTGGAGCACTGGATCCTGTTCTATGTCCAGGATGGCGAGACGCGGAAATCCGTCCTGCGCCAGCATCAGCGGCGCGCCATCGATGCCATCCTCGACCGCTGCCTGGACCCCGCCAAGACCCGAGGGCTGATCTGGCACACCCAGGGCTCGGGAAAGACCTTCACGCTGCTGACGGCAGCGCGGCAGATCCTGGAGGACAAGGCCCGCTTCTCCAACGCGACGGTCATCCTGGTGGTGGACCGGACCGAGCTGGAGGGTCAGCTCAAGGGCTGGGTCGAGCGCCTGCTCGGCGAGATGCAGCAGCAGGACATCGCAGTCCGGCGGGCCAACAACAAGGCCGAACTCCAGGCGTTGCTGGACGCCGACTTCCGGGGCCTGATCATCTCGATGATCCACAAGTTCGAGGCGATCCGGAAGGACAGCTGTCTGCGTGACAACGTCTACGTCTTCATCGACGAGGCGCATCGCTCGGTGGCCAAGGACCTGGGCACCTACCTGATGGCGGCCGTGCCGAAGGCCACCATCATCGGCTTCACCGGCACACCGATCGCCCGCACCTCCCAGGGCGAGGGTACGTTCAAGATCTTCGGCGCCCAGGACGAGCTGGGCTACCTGGACAAGTACTCGATCGCGGAGTCCATCGCCGACGAGACCACTCTGCCCATCAAGCATGTGATGGCCCCCTCCACGATGACGGTGCCGACGGAGCAGCTCGACAAGGAATTCTTCGCTCTGGCCGACAGCGAAGGCGTCACCGACGTCGAGGAGCTCAACAAGGTGCTGGACCGCGCGGTGGGGCTTCGCACCTTCCTGTGCGCGGACGACCGCATCGAGAAGGTGGCCGCCTTCGTCGCGGAACACTTCAAGGAAAGCGTCCTGCCGCTGGGCTACAAGGCCTTCCTCGTCGCCGTCAACCGCGAGGCCTGCGCGAAATACAAGAGGGCGTTGGACAAACTGCTGCCGCCCGAGTGGTCGGTGCCGGTCTACACCGAGAACGCTGCCGACGCCATCGACCGGCCCCTGGTAGCAGAGCTCCAACTCTCCCCCGAGCGGGAAGAGGACGTCCGGCTGCTGTTCAAGAAGCCCGCCGAGGACCCCAAGATCCTCATCGTCACCGACAAGCTGCTCACCGGCTACGACGCGCCGCTGCTCTACTGTCTGTACCTCGACAAGCCGATGCGCGACCACGTGCTGCTGCAGTCGATCGCCCGAGTCAATCGCCCCTACGTCGATGCCAACGGGGTGCAGAAGCGGGTCGGCCTCGTGGTGGACTTCGTCGGCGTGCTGCGCGAGCTCAAGAAGGCCCTGCAGTTCGACTCCAGCGACGTGAGCGGCGTAATCGAGGATCTCGACGTCCTGCTCCAGGACTTCCAACAGAAGATCGCCCAGGCCGAGACGGATTACCTCGACGCCGGCGAGGGCGGTAGCGCCGACGAGCGTCTGGAGCGGCTCGTCTATGGCCGCTTCCTCGCCCCCGAGGCCCGCAAGGCCTTCTTCGAGGCCTACAAGGACATCGAGGCGCTGTGGGAGATCCTGTCTCCGTCGCCCGAGCTGCGCGACCACATCGCGACCTACAAGCACCTGAGCCAGCTCTATGCGGCGGTTCGCAACGCCTATGCCGACAAGGTCGGCTTCGTGGCCGACCTCGCCTACAAGACCCGGCGCCTGATCGAAGGCAGTGCGACGCAGGAGGGGCTGGGGCGGCTCACCAAGAGCGTCACCTTCGACGTCAAGACGCTGGAATCGCTGCGCGGCGAGAAGGGTTCCGACGAAGGCAAAGTGTTCAACCTCGTGCGCGGCTTGCAGCAGGAGATCGACGAGGATGCCGCGACCGCGCCGGTGCTGCAGCCGTTGAAGGACCGCGCGGAGCGCATCCTGAAGGACCTCGAGGAACGGAAGACCACCGGTCTCGCCGCCATGGACCTGCTGGCCCAACTCGCGGCCGAGAAGGAGGCGGCGCTCAAGACGGCCCGTGAGAGTGGCTTGGCGGCACGAGCCTTCGCGATCTATTGGACGTTACGCGGCGATGCGGCGTTGCAAGGGGCCAGCATTGAGGCCATGGAAATCGCCAGGGAGGCCGAGGCTCTGCTGGGCCGCTTCCCGAACGCAGCGGTCAATCCCGACGAGCAACGTCGCTTCCGTGCTGCCCTCTACAAGCCGCTCCTCGCGCTTTCCCAGGACGAGCGCGCCCGCGTCGTCGACCTGGTGGTCAAGTTGCTGCTGACGGAGGGTGAATGATGAAGGCTGGTGGTGCAGCGCATCGCGACTCCCGAACGAGAAGGCGTACAGGGCCCGGAAAAGGCTCGCTCTATCCGGCTCAGGAGCTCAAGCGCCGCGCCATGGCCTGGGCGGTGATGCTGCGTGTCAACCCGAAGGTGATCCGGGTGCAGGAGATGCGCAGGAAGTGGGGATCATGCTCCTCTGCGGGTACCGTCACCCTCGCATCCGATCTCGTCGAGCAGGAAGAGCGGTTCCAGGATTACGTCATCGTCCATGAACTGCTGCACCTCCGTTTCTCGACGCACGGCAGGATGTTCAAGGCGCTGATGAGCGCGCATGTGCCGGGGTGGCGTCGCTGGGAAGTGGCGCGACGCTGCAACGCCGACTGAAGGGGAACCGGCACGTGGATCCGAAACACCTCTTCGTGGATGAGCGCCTGAAAGGAAGCTGCGTCTACTGTGGTGGCCGACCCGATACCGTCGACCACGTGCCATCGCGCGTCTTCCTCGACGATCCGCTACCTGAGAACCTTCCGGTCGTCGAAGCCTGCCGGGAGTGCAACGGCGGCTTTTCGTTGGACGAGGAATATCTGGCGTGCCTGCTGGAGTGCGTCATGGCCGGCACGACCGAGACCGATGGGCTTGCGAGAGAAAAGGTCAAACGGGCGCTATCGAGGAATCCTCGGCTCACTGCTCAATTGGATGCGTGTCGCTGGGATGATCTCTTCGGCCGCCCCTGGTGGCGGCCCGATGAAGCGCGGGTACGCAACGTCGTCTTGAAATTGGCGAAGGGGCATGCCGCCTATGAATTGAGCGAGTCCTGGCACGACGAGCCCGACGCTTACTCGGTTCGTGCAATTCCTGCGATGCTGGAGGCGGAGAGGCAGGAGTTCGAATGCATAGGGGGAGAAGCCCAGTGTTTATGGCCAGAGCTGGGAAGCCGCGCTTTCCTGCGTGCCTTGGGAAAATCCGTCCCTCCGGCCCAGGTCGGAGCGTGGCTGATCGTACAGCCAGGTCGTTATAGATATTCGGTCGACTGGCAGACCGGGATCGATGTCCGCATGGTGATCGGTGAGTATCTCGCCTGTAGGGTCGTGTGGAACCGATAGGCAGGCACGCGTGGGAGGGGGCGTGGAAGAAACCAAGGTAGACAGGGTCGTCAGAGACTTGGTCGCGGACCATGATCGACTGGATGGTTTTCTATCCAAGGCCCATGTGGAGAGGTTGCTCGAGAAACGACAGCTGACCGTCGAGGAAGGCGCAGAGGTTTATCGACAGCTCAATGCGCTCGGCATCAGTGTCGAGGACGAATCCGAGAACCCGGATGAGACCGAAGGCCCGAACGTCGATGAGGTCGACTCTGTCGACGCCGGCGTCGATGGTTCGTTTGAACGCCTAGACCTCAGGCTGCGCAGTCTGAGCTCCAGGCTTCTGACCGCCGAGGAAGAAGTCGAACTGGGGCGGCGGATGGAGCTCGGTCGCCGCGCCCTACGTGAGCTCCAAGAAGGCGTTCCCCGATCGGAGGAGCACGACAGGATAATCGAACGAGGTAGGAATGCGAAGGAGACGATGATCATGGCGAATCTCCGGCTCGTGCTCCACATCGCGAAGCCGTATGTCGGACTTTCCGATCTCAGCCTGGATGATCTCTTCCAAGAGGGGGTGATGGGACTGATGCGCGCGGCGGACAAGTACGATCATACGCTCGGGTACAAGTTTTCCACCTATGCGACATGGTGGATCAGGCAGTCGATCACGAGGTCTCTCGCCGATCGCGGAGCGACGATACGTCTTCCAGTACACGTGTATGACGACGTGCTCAGGCTGAAACGCGCACACAAACTCCTGGGACAAGCACATCCAGAACGACGGACGAGCATGGCCGAGCTCGCCGACGAACTCGCTTGGGCGATCGACAAAGTCCATTTCATACAACAGATCGCTGCCTTCGTTCCTGCGTCGTTGGACGAGAGGATCAACGGCCATGACGATCTCACGCTGATGGACACGCTGGTTTCCGGGCTCCCGTCGCCGGAGGAGCATCTAGATCATGCCGATCTGGCGAGGTGCATCGACGGCGCCCTGAGTGGCCTGAAAGAGCGAGAGAGCAAAGTGTTACGCCTCCGATTCGGTTTGAGTGATTCCGGTCACGGGGCGACGCTGGAAGAAATTGGGCAGATGTTCGGTCTGACACGCGAGCGGATTCGGCAGATCGAAGCCAAAGCCCTCGGTCGACTCAGGCATCCAAGTCGAGGAGATGTGCTTCGCGACTTTCTGGACTCGTGAGGAGTGCAGGGAGTGTGGCGAGGGCAGAGCTTCATAGAGGAGAACGAGAATGAACGCAGAAACGGCTCGAGAGAAATTCGTCGATTGGTTGGCAAGGCGCATGACCCTGGCCGGCAGGGGCGACTGCGACGACGTGTTGAAGGTCGAGCCGTCAGGGAAGTATTGGTTGGGGAGATTGCAATCCGCCGAGGCCGTGGCCGAAAGCGACTGGGGTGATCGGGGGGAACGGCTAGAACCCTGCGCATTCGGGATCAAGGTTAAACCCAGAGGGGCGGGACCGTGGCGCTTCCGTGTCGTCACGAGTTTTCGGGTTTGGCTGTGGGACAAGTCGGCGAAGATATGGAAGAAGACCGGGCCCGTCTGCGTTGGATTCGCGATCGAAGTGCCGGTACGGATAGGGATACATCGATATGGAGAAGAGGAGATCGCGAGCGCCCTGGCCAGCGTGACTGGGCGCGACGGACTCGCCGCGCGGATCGATGTCGAAGTCGACACCGGACAGTCCGGTGATCATGAGCTGAGCGTGTCTCTGGTCAATTGCTCCCCCAAGGAACATCCGGACTTCAAAGACACACGGCTCTACCAGTCCGAGTTGCGAGTCGAGGATCTCGACACGCTCCCTTTCATGCTCGAAGCACTGGAGGATTCGTTCAGATACGACAGGTGTATCGAGGCGTACGGCATCAACTGCGGCGTACGTACCGAGTCTGGAGCCATCGTCACGGAAGATGCGGTCACGGTCGACCGCCGTAGACCTCGGTACTGGAGCGTGGACGATCCGATGCCAACCATGCGATTCATGGATTTGGCGGCCGATCCGATCGGGCCGGCGGAAGCTCTACTTTCGGCGCTGAGGAGCTGGGGAGGCGCCAACTGGGCGGCCGATGTACTGGAACATCGGGCGGACGCAGATAGATGGTCGACCGAGATGCAGCAACAAGCGACCAGGGCCGCCGAGGAATTCGAGCGAGAGTGTGAGCGACTCGCGAAAGGCATTGAGCTATTGAAGTCCGACGAAGCTTTGTTTCGCGCGTTCACCGGAATGAATCGCGCGATGTCATTCAGTGCCCGGGGCAAGTATGACTCCTGGCGTCCGTTCCAGTTGGGGTTCTTGCTCGCGAACCTTTCGTCGGTCGTGGACAAGGAGCATGAGCCGGATGTCGTCGACGTCGTCTGGTTTGCGACGGGCGGAGGCAAGACGGAGACGTACCTCGGCCTTTTGGTGACGGCTGCGTTATACGACAGAATGACCGGGAAAGTATCGGGAATCACTGCGTGGAGTCGTTTCCCTTTGAGGATGCTGTCCCTACAGCAGACCCAGCGTTTCGCCGACGCAATCGCCTCGGCAGAGATGGTTCGCCGCGAGATGGGTTTGGCAGGAGATGGTTTCTCACTTGGGTTCTTCGTTGGGCAGGGTGCGACCCCCAATCGCATCCTCGAGAACCCCAAGCCGGGCGAGCCGGATCCCGACGACGACCAGATGCCGCGCCGATACCAGGTACTGGAGTACTGCCCTTTCTGTCACGAGCGTTCGATAACGATGGACTTCGACAGGCGCTCGTGGAGACTCGAACACCGATGCGGAAACACGGACTGTGTAGCGAATGGTGACGCTCTGCCGATATACGTGGTCGACGAGGAGATCTACAGATTTCTGCCTACGGTGGTCGTCGGCACCCTCGACAAGGCGGCATCGATCTCCCTTCAGGCGTCCATGCGCGGCATGGTCGGCGCGCCTCTGGGGGTGTGCTCCAAAGAAGGGCATGGATACACCTATGCCCCGAGGAGTTCACGTCCTTCGGGATGTCTCGTTCCCGGTTGTCGGGGGACTCGCCAGGCGTTGCCCATGGAGGAGGATAAGTATGGACCGTCCTTCCGACTCCAAGACGAACTGCACCTCCTGCGGGACAGTCTCGGGGCTGTCGACTCACACTACGAGGCTTTGTACGACGCGCTGCAGGACGAACTTTGCGGCAGGAAGCCAAAGGTACTTGCATCCTCCGCGACACTTACGGGTTACGAAAAGCAGGTAGACGTTCTGTATCGGCGAGCGGCGCGTGTTTTCCCCGTTCCTCCGCCGCGTGTCGGCGGAGGCTTCTGGACCGCGGATTCGGAAAGCTTGATGCGCCGGTTCGTGGCGATAGCGCCGCGGGGGGTGACCATCGAGTACACGGTCGATCGATTGCTGACCGAGTTGCAGATCGCTGTGCGGAATCTGGCGCGAGATCCCGTATCCACGTGTGCAGATATCGGGATCGATCCGCAGTTCTCGGCGGAGTTGCTCTCTCTGTATGGAACGAACGTCGTCTATGGGAATACGTTGCGTGACCTCGAGGCAGTGATGCGCTCGATGGAAACGCAGGTGCTCGTTCCTGGTGCGATCAATACTGCATCACTCACGGGCAAGACCGACTTCTCGGAAGTGCGC
The DNA here is from genome assembly GCF_000423825.1 of Thermithiobacillus tepidarius DSM 3134. Lineage (NCBI taxonomy): Bacteria > Pseudomonadati > Pseudomonadota > Acidithiobacillia > Acidithiobacillales > Thermithiobacillaceae > Thermithiobacillus > Thermithiobacillus tepidarius. The sequence continues at coordinate 52,485 of NZ_AUIS01000006.1, read as the reverse complement.
GAGATACTCGAAAGATTACAGAGCCCCGAGGACTCGTTCGAAGAGCGGCTGCATATCGTATCGGCATCCTCGATGATGTCCCACGGCGTGGATGTCGATAGGTTGAACGTGATGGTGATGCTCGGTATCCCGCTGTCGGCAGCCGAATTCATCCAGGCCACAGCCCGGGTGGGGCGCCGCTTCCCGGGCCTCGTGTTCGTCGTCCACAAGATCGGCCGGGAACGTGACGCAGGGGTCTTTCGCTCCTTCAGACAATTCGTCGAGCAAGGGGACCGATTCGTCGAACCCATACCGGTTACGAGGCGCAGCCGCCGAGTCTTGGACCGAACCGTTGCCGGCCTGGAGCTGGCTCGCTTGCTGGTAATCCATGAGGGGTCTTCTGGAACCGCTCTGACGACTTTGCGCACTTTCAAGGACTATGTGTCGTCTGGGAAATTCGACGTCGACGTGGAACTCGATGCACTGATCGAAGCGCTTGGTTTGCAGAGCGAGCTCGACGAGCCGTTGAGAAAGGACCTGCGAGTATGGTTCGACGAGTTGCGCCACAACATCCTCGTACCACCCAATGATGCGCGTTTCCCTTCCGATCTGTCGCCGTCTGGTCCACCCATGCTGTCGCTGCGGGACGTCGAGAAGCAGGTCCCGGTCATCGGGACCAGGGTCTGAAGGAGGAGAAAAGTGAAAGAATCGAGAAGCGCTTCCCAGATCCTCTTCGGATTCCTTCCGGAACAGACCGTCGACCTGCGCGGCGGAGTGTGGAAAGTCAAGGACTGGCGGCATCCCAAGGTTCGCGGCGAGATCGATTCGGCATCGCTTCGGCGGGAAATCATCCGGCAGGCGACGCCGTGGAGTGCAGTGGGAATGGACGCCGGTTTCGTCGCCCATTTGCACGCGGGCGCACCCATCACAGTGTTGACGCTCGACGAGAACAACGGCGTCGAAGTGGAGCCGTTTCCGAAATCGTGGATATGCAAGTCCTGCAAGAGGGTACACGATACGCCGGATGCGACGTGTCCTTGCGGGGCAAAAGGTCAGAAGGGGCAGCTGTTCTTCGTGGGCTATCACGACAAGTGTGGAACACTCCGAGCACCGTGGATCCCCAAGTGTCCCGAGCACAGGCAGGTGCGCATCGTGTTTCCTGGAACTTCCTCCGCGACCGAAATCCGATTCGAGTGTCCGGTATGCGATCGAGAACTCCGGAAAGGGTTCGGACACGTCCCGTGCGATTGTGGTCAGGGCAATCTCGCCTTTCAGCCACATCGTGCGTCTTCTGTCTACACGCCCCGCAACGTCGTGATCGTCAATCCGCCTTCGCGGGAGCGCATACGGGCGATCGCCGAAGCGGGTGGACCACCCAAGGCGTTGAGCTGGGTCGTGGATGGCATGAAGACCAAGACGGTCGAAGAAGTCCCAGCCAGTCGTGAAACCCTGAGGCGGCAACTGGAGGCGCAGGGGCTGCCCCCGGAGATCATCGACAAGATGCTCGACATCGCCGGGACGGCATCTGGAGCACTGCAGAGTGAAGACATCGTGCTGCCATCGGGTCAACGAGAGGATGCAGAGGCCCAAGCAGTGACCATCGCCCTAGCGACAATGGAGTCCAGGACCAGAATCGACGATTTGGTGGCGGCGACCGATCCTTCCAGCGAGCTCGGTCTACTCTACCGCGTGCGATATGCGCACGCGCTGCGTTCGGCCGGGCTGTGCGCAGTCGACCTGATCGAGCGTTTCCCCGTGCTCACGGGGCACTTCGGCTATACGCGAGGTGACCACGAGCCTGGCAAGGGGCGGCTCGTCCCATACAAGGGGCGCCATGGACAAGGTTACAAGGTGTACGCGGACATCGCCGAGACGGAGGCCCTTTTCGTCAGGTTGGATCCGATGAGGGTCGCGAAATGGTTGGTCGATGCAGGTCATCCACTCGCCGAGTGGCACGACGAACGAACGGCTCGATCAGCCATATTGGAGGCGGCACGCCTGCCTTCGTCGACGGACGAGAAGGACGGGTCCGTCGGCGCTGCACTACTCGAGTTGGTCCATTCCTATGCGCATCGTTTCCTGAGGATATCCGCCGTTCACGCCGGCATCGACAGAAATGCCCTTTCAGAGCTGCTGGTTCCCCTGCATCTGGGGTTCTTCATCTACGCTGCCGCGCGGGGCGACTTCGTGTTGGGAGGACTCCAAGCCGTGTTCGAGACCGAACTGCACCGTCTGTTCGACGCCATCGTGTATGACGAGCATCGTTGCGCACTGGATCCGGGTTGCTCCGACGCCGGGGCGGCTTGCATGGCTTGCCTTCATGTCGGAGAGCCATCCTGCCGCTATTTCAATCGGTATTTGAGCCGTCTGACGCTCTTCGGACAACATGGGTATCTGCGAAGCCCATGAGTCTCGGTTCATGGGCCCCAGACAATGGCGTCTTTGATCTTTCGGCTGGCAACGACATAGAGACCCACCTTCGCCCGACTCAACCCGACATAAGCAACGGCGCGAAGGTCTTCGATCGTCGCGGCATCCGATAAAGCAAGGACGACCACGTCACGTTCGAGCCCCTTGAAACGGTAAACGGTTTCGACGGGAATACCATGACCGTCCAGTGTGGTGAATAGATGCCCAGCCACGCCGGTCGATCGCAGTTCGGAGACCACCGATGTGGAATCCGTCAGGACGATCAGCTGGGTCGGCTCGATCTTGTCTTCGAGGACTATGCTCTCGACCAGGCCGACGACGTAGGGTGTGAGCTGCTCTCGACGGTCCACCTCCACGAACCTCGGCTCCGGTCCATCGACAAACTTGCCGTCGAGGCGATCGTCGAAAATGCTGGCCACCCTTCGAGCTATCGGACCCGTGTTCCGGCAATTCACGGTCAACTCGAGTTCGACCAGTCCTTCGGGTATCGACCATCCTCGTCGATACAAATCTTGGTGAGAGTCGGCGAATAGGTATAGAAGACCATCGTCGGCAACGATAGATTGTGTCACCGAAAGCCATTCCATGGCGAAATCCTGAGCCTCATCGACCAGTACTGCATCGTACTGCGTGCCGTTGCGAGCGGCAGCCTCGCCCAGAATGCGAGGGGCTTCGATTTCGTACCACTCGCTCGTCGGGTCGAACGGGGTCTTCGATTTGGCGCGTCGTGCCTCACGAAGTACGAGGCTGTGAAAGGTCTCGACGTCGACCGATGAGCCATGCAGTGTCGACGCGAGATGCTGTCTCAGTGGCGCGTTGTAGCAGAGCAGCAGTACGCGAAAACCAGATGAAGCGAGCTGACGCGACTTCTCTACGGCCAGCACCGTCTTCCCCGTCCCGGCGCCCCCGAGGATCATGGCGCGCTTGACGCGTCTGATCGCTTGCAGCACCACCATCTGTTCGCTCGTCAAATCGAGCAATGCTTGCCCGGCGTCTCCAACGTCGTCTCGCAGGAGGCGTCTTACTCGAATGGTAGGTGCCAAATGGTCAACGATCCGCTGGACGTCACTCTTGGACAAGGCTCGATTCTGTCCCCAATGGCGGAATATCCGTTCTATCGCCTCCATTGGCCGAGCCAGATCGACACGGTCGACGACGATTTCTCTGGGTGCATTGAGCCCGAGAAGCTGAGTGACTTCTATGTCCGGGAACACGACGGCATGCACGATCGGATACCGTGTCAGGGTGGGATCGACCGCCTTGAAGAAGTTGAGCAACGCATATTTGGAGTCTTTCGCCTGATCGAACGGGTTTTTGATGGAACGGCGGATTCCGTCGCCCCCAGTCGAAAACCAAGTGCCGTCAATGGCTTCGATCCCGCCGCCCTTCACCTCCAAAACGAGGATGCCGAGGTCGGGAGCCAGCACGACGAAATCGGCTTCGCCGTCGCCCTGCTTGCCCCCACGACGTGATTGCCAGGCAACCGAATGGAAAACAACGAGATCATCAGCGGTGGACAAGCGCTCGCGCACCTTGGTCTCCGATCGCGGGCTGCTCGGTGATGCTTCACGGGGGTAGAAGGTCGTCATTGGCTCGATTGGTCCGGTTTCCGTGGCGGCCGACGGAGCCCCCGATCGGTGGTGATCCCCGGCTGCCTCGTGTGCTTGCGCGTCTCGACGATCTTGGAAACATGACGCGCTGCGTCGGCGGGTGATTCATGCGCCCAAATCCTCACCACTTCCCACCCGAGCTCACTAAGGCGTCGATCGGTGTCGGCATCACGGGCGCGATTGGCTTCGATCTTCGCTCGCCAGAATTCGGCGTTTTCCTTGGGCCAAGTGGCGTGTAGAGGGCAGCCGTGCCAGAAGCACCCATCGACGAACACTGCGACGCGCGGACCCAGGAAAGCAATATCCGCGACCCGCCGCGGTTTCGAAAGTAGTGGTACTTGCAGGCGATATCGTAGACCCAATGCGTACAGGGCCTTGCGAAGTTCTATCTCGATGTCGGTGCCGCGCTGGCGCACACGCGCCATACGACGACTTGCCTCAGGCGACGAGGGGGTTGCGCGCGACACCACGTTTCCCCTTTGTGCCCGTCATCGATGGTTGAATGGCGAGATGCTGGAGGATGCTACGACCGATGACCTTTCCAAGTGTCACCGGTACGGCATTGCCGATCATGCGCCCCAAGGCCTTGAACTGGATCGGCGCACCGTCCGGGACGAAGGAGTAATCCTCCGGAAAGCCCTGCAAGATGGCACCTTCACGCAGTGAGATCGCGCGGTCCTGCTCGGGGTGACCAAAGCGACCATTGCCGAAGCCGTAATACTGCGTGGTGAGTGTAGGGGCAGGCTCGTCCCAGACCATGCGGCCGTAGACACCGGGATAGGTGCGACCCGTATCACGCTGGTGGCACTCCGCAATCAGACGTTTGGGCCAGTCTCGCCATGTTCCACCAGGGCGCGATGCTCGGATCCGCTCGAGGTTGAGTTTCGACAGCCTGGAAGCCGCATGCAGCGGATCGCGCGACAGAGAGTCGCCGGCGGCGATTGCTGGGAGCTTGCCAATCGCTTCATGCACGGTCATTGGGCGATTGTGAGTGGATTCGATGAGTTCGATTCGGCCGAGTCGCGACGCGAGTAGCACCATTCGACGTCGACGTTGAGGCAAGCCGTAGCCAGAGCAGTCCACGACATCGTGCCAAACCTTGTAGCCGAGTTTTTCCAAAGCGGCGACGAAATCACCGTACACCTCGTGTTTCTCTACTGTCGGTACGTTCTCCATGGTGACGATATCCGGGCGCACACCTTTGACCAATCGTGCGAACTCATACAACAACGCCCAGCGTGGGCTGCCCACGGTGTCGTAGCGTTGTGCATAAGTGGAGAACGGTTGACAAGGCGCGCACCCGGCGAGGATGCGGATGTCCGCGTCGCCGAAAAGAGCGCGTAGTTTCGCAGGTTTCGATCGAGAAACGTCTTCTTCGATGAATCGTGAGCCGTTGTTGGTTTCGAATGGATGACGGCACGCAGGATCGACATCGATGCCGGCGACCACAGGAATACCTTCTGAAGTCAGGCCGTGAGTGAGCCCACCCGCACCGCAAAACAAATCAATGCAGGCCAAGGTCGTCATTCATGATCTCCCCTGGTCAGCCAGAACAAGGCTCGCACAGTGATGCTCCTCCTCATCATCGGCTTGGCGCATCGTCGGATTCTTCCGACGCCTTGCCGGATCGCACCCATTGGTCGACTTCATCGGCCTTGAACTTCCAGAACCTCCCTACCTTGTGGGCCGGCATGTCCTTTTTGCCGATCCACGCATAGACCGTGTCTCTGCTTACCCCGAGGTATTCGGCGATTTCCTCGACGGACAACCATCGGTCGGACATGGCGGTTCCCACGGCATAGACACCCATGATCGGCGATTCTGCCATAGCTTCAATGGGAATAAAACCTGTTTTATGCCGAACTGTCTTGATTAGGCTGGTTCGAGTCGGAGGCCGTTGGGTTTGGCGAGAGTAGAAGCGTGGTCTCGGCACTCCGCCTCGCTACCAATCCCGGCAACACTCTCCCTCCGCCATACACCCACCGCCTCAGCTCGCGAGCGGCGGCCTCCCAGTCCCGCTCGTTGACCCGCCGCCGCAGGGTCGATGTCTGCAGCCGCCCTCCGCCGAGGTTGAAGGTGAAATCCACGATGGCCGCGAGCCGGTCCTCGGGCTCGGTGGCGAGCACCGGGCAATGGCGCAGTGTGGCGACGAGGGCGGTGCGCAGGTCCTGGCGCAGGAAGGTCTCGCCCTCTTCTTCGCTGATGGGCGGATGGTCGGGTTTGCAGAGCCGGCCGTAGCCGATGGTCCAGTAGCCGGCGGGACAGATGTACGGATGCGCACGGCGCTGCGGGTCGGCTTTGGGCACGCGGTGGAAACCCTCGAATCGCTTGGCCAGGTCGACCGCAGCCGTTGGTACTTCAATCACTGTCGCGCCCGGTCGAACACGCGGCCGAGGAACCAGAAATTCAGGACGCCGGCCCATAGGGCTTGGTCAGCGTCGGTCCAGGCGGCCTGCACGGCCGGCATCCAATCGACGCCCGCATCGACGGCGCCGACGAAGGCGGCGGTCTTGGCCGCGCAGTACAGCGCCATGAACCAGTAAGTGATGACCGGCCGCACGCTGGTGGAGAGCGCATCGGCCCACCGGACGCCGGACCGCTGGCCCTGGGCGGCGACGGCCTCGCGCAAGGCCTCGACCGCACCGCTGTTCCAGGCGGCCTCGCCGGCGGCGCCGATCTCGGCCATGCGCTGGGCGCCGCGCAGCTTCTCGAACTCCAGCGCCTTGTCCTGCATCGCCAGCTCGTGGCTGCGCTCGCCCTTGCGGTCGAGCCACTTGAGGATCTCGGGTGCCAGGCGGAAGGCCCCGCCGAGGAGGCCGCCGAGCAGGGTCTCGATCATTGGCCACCTCCGAACACCTTGAGCTTGATGACGGCGCCTGCGACCAGGGCCAGGAGGAATCCGGTGGTGATGAGCCGGACCACGGTCTGCCATGCGGTGTGCTTGGCGGCGTTGAAGGCTTCGAGCAGGCCGCGCAGCTCGCGGATGTCGTGGGCGGCGTCCTCGCCGTCGAGGCCGACGTCGGCCAGGGCGCGCCTCGCGCCGCGTTCGGCTGCGCGTGCGAGCAGCTCCTCGAATTCATCGCGCGGCATGACGACCATGCCGTCTTGCAGGGTGGGTGGGCTCATCGTTGGTCTCCGAAAACGAAGAACCCGCCGGGCGGCGGGTTCGGTGGATGAAGGAAAGGGAAGCGATCAGACGGCGATACCGGGACTCCAGCCGGTCGCCCTGTAGACGGAGAGCACGCCCTCGTCCTCGACGAAGCAGGTCCAGCCGATCTTGGGGACGTGGTACTCCCAGACACCCGCGATGCGCACCGCGATCTGGTCGGTGCGACCCGCCCAGGCACCGGTGGCCGCTGCCGGGACGATGTAGCGATCGCCGTCCACGGGTGTCGCGGGTGGAGTGGCGAGGTAGCGGTCCTTGACCGACAGCCCCACCACTGCGCCGAGGCGCTTCAGGTTGGCGTCCATGCCGCCGTTCCAGTTGTGTTCGCCCTGGGCCCAGCCGTAGGCGAGGCCGAGGTTCGGGTCATTCAAAGCCATCAGGCACCTCCGTAGTAGTCGCCGTAACGCAGACCGTAGCCGGTACGGTCGAATTCGATGACGTGTTTCTGCCAGGACACGTGGCCGTCGCGGCTCGCCTCGATCTCCACCTTGACGTGCGCGTTGACGCGCCCAAGGCCGGAGTCGGCGAGCTCCTGCGCCAGCGGCCAAGTGGTACCGTTGCCGGTGATGCCGCTCACCGTGCGGCGCAGCGAGCCGTTCTCGTTGTAGAAGCGCACGGTGGTGGTCTGGCCCGCCTCCGGCGTGATCGCCCCCTCGGTCTGTAGCACGAGGTAGGCGGTCTGGGACTGGCGGTTGCGCGTGGCCCAGCTCACGTTGATCTCGCCGGCCACCACCGTCGCGTAGCGCTTGCCGTTGACCTGGGCGTTGCCGGGGCAGTAGGGACGGATGAAGCGCTTGTTGAGCGGCAGGCTCATTTCAGTGGCCGCCGCCTCGGGCAGCGTGCCGCGTGCCGTGCGGGTGAGGAGCTTGACGCGCACCGTCTCGCCGGCGACGTACTCGGGCGTGAGGTAGTGGCGGAAGCCGTCGACGAACCAGATGCGGCTGCCTGCGGGGTGGCTCGCCGGCACCGTATCGAGCATCCCACGCTCCAGGGTAACGGTCTGGGTCGCGAGGTTGAGCGACACCACCTTGAGCCATTCGCCGTCGATCACCGCCAGGCCGGAGGCGTCCACCTCCTCGAGGCCGATGCCGGAGGTCAGCCCCACACTCACCTGCGCGGCCGACTGCGGCAGCGTTGCGGTGAGGAGCGCGGTGGGCGTGAAGATGCCGAAGCCCTTGTCGGTGAAACTGCCGCTGACGCGGGCCAGCGCCTTGAAGCCGAAGGCGTCCGACGAGGGGCGCGAACCGCAGGCCGCCACCAGGCCGTCGAGATCGTCGATGTCGCCGAGCAGGCTCTGGGACTCGCCGGTGAAGTCCTTGACCACCGACCAGTACGGCACCTCGAACAGGGTCTGGTGGGGGCACGGTGCCGGCAGGCTGGTCGGCTCCGTCCAGCCCGAGGGGGGCGGCGCCGAGTAGACCGACTGCGGCAGGCCGAAGATGTCCTGCACGCACTCCACCCGCACCGCGCCGTTCGCCAGCTCCCCGTAGGCGATGCGCGCGACGCGCATCACCATCTGGTCGATGCCGTAGGGCGGCCAGGAGAGCTTCACCACGTCGCCGATGTTGAGGCCGGAGGCCTGGCGGTTGGCGACGAAGGTGCATTTGGCGAGGCTGCTGGAGAGTTGCTTCAACTCGCGCATGGCCACCCGGTTGGCCAGCTCCGCTCGGCTGATGCCGGGGTAGTTGACCGTGGTTGCTACCACGCCGCCGTTGAGCTGCACGGCGGCGATGTCCTGCACCGTGACGCTGCCGTCCTTGTCCGTGGCGCCGTCGCGGTAGACGACGGTCACCTGGTTGGTGATCTCGCCCCAGGAGGGGCGCGTGAACTCCTCGATGCGCAGGATGTTGCCCGGATCGAAGGTCGGCAGGCTGGAGAGCGTGTAATCGGCGCGCGCGAGCTTGAGGGTGAAGAGCCCGGTGCGCGGATGGACGTAGAGCAGCCCGTCCACGTGCCTGAGCACCGACAGGATGAAGTCCTCGATGGTCTCTTCCTTGTTCCACAGCAGCGACAGCCCGAAACCCTCGGCATGGAGCGTGTCGGCGGCCGCCGTGAAGCTGGCGTCGTCGATGTCGCTCGTCGGGTAACCCATGCCCCACTCGCCGTTGGTGAGACACTCGCGCACGATGTGGGCCGGGTTGGCGTCGCCGGAGATCTCGGCCTTGGCCGCGTACCACTGCCTCGGCACGCGCTTGGCACGTACCGACCAGGGCTTGATGTAGGGGTTCATGGCCGCCACCCACACCCGGCGCAGGATCAGCGACACCACGCCGCGAAAGGCCGGAACGTCGGTGCCGAGACGCTCCTGCAGGTAGGCGTTCCGTCCCTGGGTCGGCCCGCCCATCAGGATGTCCACCGGCCCCTGCACGCCACCCTCGCGCTCCTCCCCGCCGAAGAGATTGGGGTTGTCGATGGTGATCGTGGTGTTGCCGGTGACGTTGCCCGACCAGGCGACGCGCTCGCCCACGCGGATCTCGGTGATGGCGTCCAGCGGGCCGTGACACAGGGCGAGGTGGGCGCCGAGGCCGTACCAATAGCCGACCGTATACTCCTGACTGCCCTTGCCGCCGCCGCTCATCGTGGCTGCTCCTTCTGTGCGCTTCGCGCATCCTTCGCTTCGCTCAGGACCAGCACTTGTGCGCTGTGCGCATCCCTCGCTGCGCTCGGGACCAGCACTTCGTGCTGTCCTGCGGCCCTTCGGGCCTTGTCGGCTTCCTCGGCGACGCGGATCGCCATCGCGTCCCCCGTGGCGCGCAGCCAATCAGCCGGGACCCCTTGCTCCACGAACTCGGCCCAGGTGTGGCTGCGTCCCTCGAACCAGCGACGCATGCCGCGGGCGCAGTAGCCCAGGGCACGGGCATGCTCCAGCCGAGCGATGACCTCGGTCACTTCTTGCCCCCGGAGGACTTGCGGATCGGCCGCACCTGCACGTCGCCGTACCAGACCACGTTCGGTCCCGAGATCACCCGCGTACCGAACAGCACCGGGATAGAGGCGTCCTGGGAGGCGATGGGCACGTCCTTGTCGCCGATCTGGCCGGGCTGGGCGTCCTGCACCTTGGGGCGCGGCGCGAGCAGCGCCGACAGCACCGTGGTGACGACCCAGATGATGATCTGCTGCCACATGGTCCGCCGCCTCCTATCGTTCCTTGCCAATCCAATCGCCGTACCGTCGGCGGCCGGCGGCATTCGCGGCCGTGCGCATCCCCGCTGCGCGGGGCCCCTGCTTACTGCTCATGCCGCCCCTCACACGATGGCGTCGCCGGTGAAGGGGTTCTTCACCGGGATGAAGGGGAAGCCGCCGAAGTTGTCGAGGTTGCCGAACCTGTCCTTGCAATGCGCCATGGTGTGGTCGCAGCCGGCATAGAGCTGTATCGCATCGCCCGCTGCGAGGCCGACCATGGGCGCGACCAGCGTGAGGTCGATCCCGGCGTGACCGACGATCATGCGCGCGCCGGCGGTGGTGGCGAGCATGCCGCCCACGAAGTAGCCGTCCGGCCGGCTGGCGGCGACGGCGACCTGGACGGTCACGCCGCTCACCGCCGCCACGGTGCCGTCCACCCGGAAGCTGTCCTTCAGCGCGCCGCATCCGCTGGAGTACAGCACGTGGCGGCACAGCAGCTGGTAGCGGGCGCGCAAGCCCGGCCGCTTCAGGCTCGAGGCGATGGGCTCGCACTTGAGGGTGGCCTCGGCGCCGGACAGCCGCGCGCCGGTGATCCGCCCCTTCCAGTAGGTGATGAACTCGGCGTCGCCGACATGGCGCCGGTAGAGGGTCACGCTCACCACACCCTCGGGCGGGGCGGCGAGAAACAGACTCGCCACGGCCAGGTCGCGCGGCATGCGGATCTCCAGCCCCAGGCGCGCGAGCTCGTTGCTCTGCTCAAGGCCGCCGCGCGAAATCGTCGCCGGCTGATAGGTCTCGGATTGGTAGTCCACCGCCGTCTGCCCCGAGGTATAGAGCCAGCGCTGCGCGCCCTGGGAGAAGCGGTAGAGTTCCTGCGGTTGTCCGCCGTGGGCGGACTGTTCGATGCCCAGATAGCTCATGGTCCTAGCTCATGATCTCAACGTCCGGGTGGAGAGCTGCACGCGCGCCGTGGCGTCCGTCTCCCAATGCAGCTCGACCGCATCCTGGTCGAGCCGGGCCAGCTCCAGGTACGAGACCTGCAGGAACTGCAGGGGCTCGAGGGTCACGCCCAGCGGCGCGTCCAGGGACAGCAGCTCCTCGTCTTCGGAGATCTCGTTCGCCCCGGTGATACGGCGATGGAAGGTGCCGGCCGTGGTGAGGAGCCGCAGGTCGCGCCGCAAGGGATCGGCGGCGACGAAGCGGGCATAGCCGACGTTGCGGACGACGAGGCCGGCATCCGTGGCCGCCACCGTGCGGCTGACTTCGAGGTCGGACTCGAAGGTCGGCAACCAGCAGGGATTCGCCCGTCCCGCGCGCGCGGCGAGCCAGCCCCGGAAGGCGGTCGCCGCGCTCCGGTCGGTGAGCAGCCAGGTCAGCGTGCGGCCGATGAGCGGGGCGCCCGACTCGTCGTCGAAGGTCGGCAGTCCCGTTCCGTAGTCGATGATCGAGAGCTTCCTCCGCCACCTGTCCTCGAGGTCGGTGCTCCGGTTGGGTCGCCAGTCGAACACCCGGTAGCCCTGATAGGCCGGACCCGCGTCGGCGACCGCGGGCGCCGTGATGTCCTCCACACTGAAACGGCAGCGGCCGACGACGATGGTGTCGGTGGGACGCGCCACGGCCACCTCGCCCTCGAGGCGGGCGAGCCGCGCCGGAAACACCCGCGTACCGGCCGGCCAGTTCCCGGCCAAGGGCAGCTTGAGGGTCAGCGTGTTGCCGGCGATGGAGAGGATCTCCACCGCCTCGTGCCGTGTGTTGGAGCGCCACAGCACCGCCAGGCCGCCCGCGTGGTAGTCGCTGTTGGTGGCATCCTGCACGGTGAGCGCGGTGCTGCCGATGGCGGCCTCGCCCGCAAGGGTGGAGACGTCGGTCCACACCGGCAGGCAGTAGATGCGTGCGCCCCAGGCGAACAGCAGATGATCCAGCACCTGGGCGTCCCGGCCCTCGATCAGGAATCCATACTCGAAACCGCGTCGCGGCAGCTGCCGCAGGCGCACCCGCTGCTCGGTGCCGTCGTAGGACTCCAGCACCTCGGTGAGCCATTCCAGCCGCTCGGTGATCCCTTGCGACCAGTCCGGACGCATGCCAAAGACCACCACGCGGCGGCCGGTGACCACCAGCAGCGCGGTGAGCCCGCCGGCAAAGACGAAGCGGTAGGCGGCGTCGATCACCGGCGCCCCGCGCGTGCCCGCTGCGAAGGTGTAGAGGCGCGATTGCAGCGGCCCGAAGGCGAGCGGCGGCGCCGGCTGGCCCGAGAGCAGCAGCCCGTCCGTTCCGGTCTCGTCGATGGCATCGAGCGTCTGCGCGTCGAACCGAGCGTTCCACACCTCCAGCACCCGCTCGACCGGGCTCACCAGGTTGCCGAGATCGATGGTCGAGGGGATGACGTGGATGCGGTGGTACCAGTCGGCCCCGAAGGCGGGCAGCAGAGCGCCGTTGACGCCGAGCCGCAGCTCGTCGACGGGCTGGGTGTCGAGCCGCGCGCCCGGACGCGCGATCGAGCTCGCACTCGGGTCGAAAGGAAAGGCGACCGGCACGCGCTCGGAGACCTCCGGCGAGCGCGACCAGGTCGGCGGCTCCTGGCGGGCGGCACCGGGCAGGATGGAACCGGGAAAGGTCGGCATGATCCGCTTAGGGGATGAGTCTCACGGCATAGCCGTGCACGCCGCTCTTGCCGTTCTTGGAGTGGGCCGGGAAGGCCATCCACTGCTCTGCGCCCAACGCGAAGGCCTCCGCCGGCGCGTAGTGGGTGATGTTGAGGTAGCGCAGGTGGGCGGTGTGGCCGAAGGGCGAGAAGAAACCGCTTGGTCGCTCCGCGAACACGTAGAACGGGATCATGGGCGTCACGCCGTTCAGCGTGTTGGGCGTATGCCCCCACCAGTAGCGCCCGAGACTGTTGCGTGGGGTGCCCAGTCCCTCTTCCCACATCGCCTTAGCACGCTTGCCGGTCAACGGCGAGTTCTGGCAGACCGAGAACCAGGTGTCGGCCGCATCCACCGTGCCGCGCACGAAAGTCTGGCCGTAGCCTTTGTAATCGTTGAACGGCAGACCACCGTGCCGATCGTAGGGGTAGCCGAAAACGTAGTCGTTGAAGCCGCTGTACGTGTAGGTGTAGGCGTCCGAGCCGAACGTTCCTGATACGAACGCCCCGCCGCCGTAGCTGCCGAACTTCGTGAGCTCCCCGAAGGCGAGATGGTGATAGACGCCGGGCGAGACCTCGGCGACGAGCATGATCAGTTCGGGCGTGGCGGCCGAGAGTAGGTGGTAGGTGTTGGCAGTGCCCACCTCGAACAGGCCGCAGGCCTCGGCGCGGTAGCTCGTGGTGTTGCTCACGTAGCTGGCGCTGACGATCGATCCGGGTTGATCCCACCAGGGCTTGCCGGCATCGAATCCCGTCGAGCCGATCAGCCAGATGCCGGTGATGGTGTTGTAGCGTGTAGAGAGGCGCTCGTTCACCGCGGAGCGCAGATGGACGTAGAGCCCGCCCTTGGCGAGCGACAGGGTCTGCCCGGTGCCGTCGGGGACCCAGCGCAGCTGGGTCCAGCCGTTGGCCACCGCGATCACGCGCAGGGCATCGAGCAGCTGATCGGGGTTGGCGGAGGTGCCGGTCTGGTAGGCCATGGTTGTTTACTCCAGGCGCAGCGCCCAGTAGTCGCGCACGCTGGTGCGATACACGTTCTGCACCACGAGGTGGTCCACGCCGCCCACCGTGATCAGGTTCTCGGCGGCGTTGTTGAATCCGGAGACGTGATAGATGCCCTCCAGCTCGCCGAAGAGATCGTGATCGGTGCCGGAGTTGTATTGCGTGAGCACCACGGGCGAGAGCACGTAGGTGCCGTCCGGCGCCTCGCGCAGGTTGCCGAGGTAGGTGTAGTTCGTCGGCCAGACCGGGCGCGGCCCGTCATAGCGATACTCGGACGACGAGTAGGCGAGGTTCTGGAACGGCAGCCAGGCGCCCGAGGGGCCGCGCAGCATGCAGGCGGTGTTGGCGTTGTTCTGTCCGTCCTCGCCCGGGTCGACGAAATGGCGGTGGTTGGGCGATGTCACGCTGTAGTTGCGGCCCCGCTGGCCGGTCATCGACCCGCCGACGAGCAGTGGGTACGGGTACTGACCCGGCGTCGCGTAGGGCAGGACGAAGCCCAGGTGCGCCGCCTGGTAGACGGTCGAGATCTTCGCCACCACCACGGCACGCCGGCCGTTGGCCACGAACCAGTACGGGATCGCCGTGTTCCAGAGCGACATCATCGGCAGCCAGCCGCTGATCGCACCCGGTTGTGTATAGAAGTCGTTGGCCGGGTTGAAGCCGACGAAGCCGTTCAGGTCCCACATGTAGTAGCCGGCCGTGGCGTTCTCGTAGGCCCGGATGCCGCAGTAGATCTCCTCAGCACCGGCCAGCCCGGGCGCCTTGAGGATGAGCTCTTTCGTGGCGGCGTCCGTCGTCCAGTGCAGCGCCTGCCACTGCTGGCCTGCGGCGACCAGATTCGGGTGAGCGGTGAGGAAGGTATGGAAGCGGTCCAGCAGATCGCGGTAATCGCTGGCCGTGCCGATTTCGAACGCCATTTACGCAAGCACCTGTCTGACGGCTCCCGCATTGCGTTGCAGGATGTTGAGGATGGTCTTCTCGCCCGCGGACGAGTTGAGGTAGTCGGCGGCCATCGCAGGGTCGATCACGTTGACGATGCGCACGCCCTGGCCCTGCGGTTGCGGGGGCGGCGTCTCGGGCACCAGCCCGCCGGCAGCGAAGGCGAGCCGGGGCCCCTGGATGCGCGGTCCGCCTTCGATGCCGTTGATCGCCTCCAGGAACGTCACGCCCACGCGCTTTACGGCGGCGGCGTTGAGCACGTACTCGCCGGCGGAGAGCCGTGCCGGGATCGAGTCGCTGGTGGAGGTGCCCGGACCGGTGACGTAGCCGCCGCCGGCGAAGCCCTGGAACAACGACGAGACCAGCGATCCGAGGCTGAACCCGCCAGCGCCGCCGCCCCCGAACAGGCTGCCGAACAGCGCCTCGGCGAGCTTCTGGGAGGCGATGCGGTTGATGGCGGCTGCTACCTCCCGGGCGAAGTCGGCGAAGGCGTCCTTGGCGGACTTGGCGCCGCTGCCGATGGCCTCGAACATCTGCGCGAAGCCGTCCTGCACCGCCCCGTCGATGGCGACCGCCACGTCGTCCACCACGAGCTTCACCTGTGCGATCTCGTTCTTCCAGGTCTGTACCCGGGCGACGGCCTCCGGGCCAATGGCCGCGGCGGCGGCCTCCAACTGCGGCAGGAGCGCATCGAGCGATTCGCCAGTCTGCCGATGCAGCGTGAGGATCTGGCTTCTCGCCTGGGACTCGGTGAGCAGCCCCGACTGGCGCTGCAGGTTGATCGACTCCTCGGATGCACGTATCCGGGCGAGCGCGTCGTTGAACTGGCGCTCGTAGTCGGTGAGATTGGCGGCCGCCGATTTGACGTCGATGAGGCGCCCGACCGTGGCCACGCCTTCGGTGTCGCCCTCGGCACGCAGTCGCTCGATCAGGGTCTGGTACTGCCGCTCGATCGCCGCGCGTCGATCCTGGCTGGTCGCCGCCCCGGTGAGGTCGAGCAGTTCGTCGCGCACCTTGGCAAGCTCCTCGCGCAGCTCGCGCTCGGCCTGGGCGGCCTTGCGGGCATTGGCGACCTCGACGTCCGCGCGCTTATTGTTGAGGACGGTGAGCTCCGCTTCGAGCTTGGCGACCTCGGCTTTCGCCTTGAGGCGTGCCCGTTCGTCCTTGCCGGTCTTCTGCAGGCGCTGCTGCTCCGCGAGCGAGACCTGCACGCGCCGGATCTCCGCATCGATCTCCTGCTGTTCGATCCGGGTCTTGGCCGCGTAGTAGTCCTTGAGCGAGATCAGCCGGTCTTCGAGAGATGCGTCCAGCGCCCGCGCCTGACGGTCCAACGCGTCCTTGAGGAGCTTGAATTCGGCCTTGGCCTGGGCCTGCACGAGGGCGAGCTTCGCTGCTTCGCCTCCTTTGTCGGGGGTCGGCTTGGCTGGCGGCTGCGGACGGCCGAAGACGCCCGGCTGGGTTTGCTCGGGGCGGATGCGCCGGGCGATGGCTTGCGCGGCCTCCCCGACGTAGTCGCGCGTGACGGCGTCGCGCACGGCTCCGGCCAGCTCCTTCCCGAAATCCCGCACCTCGCCGAGCTGGCGGCTGAGTGCTGCGCGCAGCGCCTGCATCGAAAAGTCGCCGCTGAAGGCCGCTGCCACGTCCTGGCCCAAGGCCTTCGCCAGTTCCCCGATGTCGGAGAAGGCGCTACGAAAGCGCTCGACCAGGAAGGCGGCCGTGATGCCCACGATGCTGCCGATGGCGTTGAACGCGCCGATGACGACGTTGACCATTGCGCGGACGGCCGTGCCGATGGCGCTCAGCGCGCCGACCATCGCCGCGCGCACGCGGGCCCAGGACAGGTCGTTGATACCGACCAGCCGCCCCAAGGCGCTGACGACTTCGCCGACCTTCTCGACGACCAGGTCCCAGGCGGCGGCGACGATTTGCTTGATCGAGGCGGTCCTGCCGCCGAACTCGACCACGGCGTCGCGCGCCGAATAGAGTGTGCCCGCGAGCAGCCCCGCGGCGGTCACGATGACGCCGATGGGCCCGCCCAGGAGCGCGAGCACCCCGCGCAACAGACCCGCGGCGCGACCGAGCAGGGACGTGGACGCTACTGCCTGAGCTACGGCACCGGAAGCAGCGGTGGCTTGCAACCGGGCCTTGGCCGCATCCGCGACCAGCGCGCTGGTGGCAAGCCCTTGTGCACGTGCCTGAGCCAAGGCGGCATCGGCGAGCCGCACCCGAGCGAGCGCCTCGGCTTCCAGCGTGCGCAGATTGGCCAGGCGCGCGGCCGCTTCCGCCCGGGCGGCAGCAACACTGGTCGCGAAGGCGCCCGCCATCCGCCCGAAGGCGGCGACCAGCACGACACCGGCCAAGTCGATCAGCAGCTCGAGATGCCGGGCGACGAGCTGGATGGCCTGCGCCAGGCCCGCCGTCAGACCCGAGCTCGCGTCGCGTTCGCCGAAGGCTCGCTGGAAGGCGTTCTTGAGGCGGGTGAGCGCGCCCGACACCGTATCGGGGAGGCTCGCGTACTCCTCGGCGAGGCGCGTCCGCTCCTTGAGCAAGGCGTCGAGCACGGCCTTCGAGGTGATCTTGCCTTCCTGCGCCAGGGCCCGCAGTGAGCCGAGCGGCACGCCCATGCCGTCGGCGATGGCCTGCGCCAGGCGCGGCGTCTGCTCGATGACGGAATTAAACTCCTCACCGCGCAGCTGGCCCGACGCGAAGGCCTGCCCCAGCTGCAGCAGGGCACCGGCCGCCGCGTCGCTGGATGCGCCGGAGAGCGACACGGCCTGCCCGATGGCATCGGTGGCCGCCAGCACGTCCGCCTGCGAACGCCCCAACGCCTGCACCGAGGGTGCGAGCCGCGCATAGAGGGTGACGGTCTCTGCCAGGGGCGCGCGGTTTTTCTGGGCGATCTCGAAGAGGGCCGCGTCGGCGCGGTTGAACTCCTCTTGCGAGGTGACCGCGAGCTTGAGGCGCGCCTGCAGGTTCTTGTACTGGTCGGCGACCTCGACCAGTTCGCGCACCCCCAGCCCAAGGCCGATCGCGCCGCCGATGCGGGAGAGCACCTGGCCGACCTGGGCGGCTTCGCCGCGCAGGCGGGCGAGATTTCCCTGGACGGACTGGAAGGCCCGTCGCGTCTCATCGACGGCGGTGATGAGGATCTGGGCACGGTTACCGGCCACGTTCACACCTTCGACATTGCTTTACGGATGGCCGCCGTCAGGCGGGGAAGATCGCCTCGCACCGAGCGGGCGAGGTCGAACCGTTTTCTCAAGCTCACGCGTCGCACGAGCACGGCGATGGGGATCTCCTGGCCGCGCCGCACGCGCCTGGCGCCGGTGCGCTCCCGCTCGGCACGGCGAAAGCGCGCGAGCGGCTGGGCGTTCTCGGCGATGTTCTCGGCCATCAGGATCTGCCGGCCGTTCTTTTCGATGAAGAAGGCGTTACCGGAGCGCATCAAGGCATCGATCACCCGAGCGAACGCCTTGCGCCCGATGCGCCGGTGCTGGGGCAGCAGCGGGACAAGCATCCGCCCCCGGATCGTTCCGCCCTGTTCGTGGATACCCAGCCAGGGCACCTTCGAGCCGATGTAGAGGGCCGGGAATTCCTCGGCCTTGCGGTCGAACACCTTGGCGTGCATCGAGCGGAGGAACTTCGGCTTCACGACCGTGAAACCGGCGCGCATTTCGCTCCGCGCCCGCTCGGCCATCTCCTTGCCGGTGTCGCGCATCGCGCGGGCCACGGCGGTGTGGATCGTCTTGCGGGTGTCACCTTGCCAGGCGCTGAAGCGCCGCCGATCCAGCAAGCCCTCAGCGACCAGATCGATCTTCATCACGCATGCCCCGATGGAGTTCGGCCTGGAGCTCACGGATGCCGTCGCGACTGCCCTGGGCGGCAGCGGTCATGACGGCAAGCCGGGTGGCGAGCCGTTCGTGTTCGAGGCGGCGATCGGCGGCGAGGAAGGCGTTCAGCTGGCCCAACGTGTAGCCGAGGATGTCCGGGTAGCGGTGACCGCCTCGAATCAGGCGGGCGATGGCGTCAGCCCAGCCAGACGGCCGTTCAGACGCTGCGCCAGATCGCCGACTTTCGGCGCGATCCGGCGCACGAAAAAATCCGCGTTCACCTCGAACACGGTCGCCGCCAGGGTGATGGCATCGTCGAGAGCCAGCGCGTCCACCCACTCGCGCGGTTGGCGACTGGCGATCGCCAACCCGGTGAGCAAGGCATCGCCGTGGTCCGAGAGCAAGGCGAGCCAGTCCGGCTCGCCCGCCAGTCGTTGCGCGAAGGGCTGCACGGCCTTGAGCATCGCCGGCAGCTCGCCGAGCACCAGCGGGCTGATCGCGAGGCGTTGGCCGGCCAGTTCCACGACTTGAGGCTGCGGCACGAGAACATCCAGATCGGAAGTACTCATCGTCATCCCCCTCACAGCAGCACGATGCGGCCGAACTGGCCGAGGTCGCCGGCGGCGGGCTTGAGCGTGTCCGCGAGCACCTGGCCCGAGAGCTCGAACTTCAGCAACTCGTCGGTGATGACCGAGAGCTCCTTGGCCGGGTTGATGGCCACGCGGTAGAGGTCGATCACCACCTCGCGGTTGCCGTCGGCGGTGTTGAGCCCCTCGAAGCGCACCCAGCGCTCGGGCAGCGGCTGGGTGAACATCGCGGTGACCGAGGCCGTGCCGTAGGCGTAGTCGACCTTGAAGGGCTCGACGTAGGGTCCGCCGGTGGTGGCGTCGAGGATCACCAGCGAGCCGTGCTTGGCATTCACCGAGTACTGCGCGGCCGGCAGGGTCTTGGGGGTGGCGCTGGAGTCCTTCACCACCACCGACGAGACGTCCTGCTTGGCGAGCAGGTAGAGGCTGCCGGGGGTGACCGGGTTCGGCAGCGCCTCGGCGGTGACCGTGCCCGGGGTCTGGGCGGTGGTGGCGCCGTAGAGGGCGAGCGCCAGGTTGGTCGCGATGAGCTCCTCCAGGGTGCAGGCGAACTCGCCCTTCTTGGTCTTGATGAGCTGCAGATCGGTGAGGCGCTGGCCGCTCACCGACTCCTGGTGCTCCAGGGTCTCCACCGAGAGGGAGACCTTGAGCTCGGGCACGTTGCCCACGTAGGCCAGGCCCTGCGGGTTGCCGAGTGCGTCGCGGGCGCCGATGTAGACGCGCCCCTGTCCGGAAAAGTAAGGCATGGTCAGTCTCCTTTACGGGTCTTGATCGGGGTCTGGGGTTGAGGGTCGGCCGGCCGCGCGGCTCCGCGCTCGATCAGCCATTGGGCGGCTGCCTCGTCGAGATCGAGGATCTCGCCGGGGGCGTGGAGTCGGCCGGCGTGGGTGTGCGGTTCGATGAGTTCGATGTGCATGGTGACTATCCATTTTGGGTGAGGTCGGAGGCCAGGGTGCGGTAGCGGATCTCGTAGCGCGCGGGCACGGCCAGGGCTTGGCTGTCGGCGTCCTCCGCGTCCCACTCGCAGTCGATCTCGCGCACGCCCAAGGCCAGCCTGCCGAGGCTCGGCTCGGCCATGAGCGCGCCGTGCGCCGCGACGATGAGCGCGTCGGCCACGTCGAAGGCGTCGTCTTCGCGCGCGAGCGCGACGAGCCTCAGCGTCAGGGCGCGCTCACACCGGTCGTTCGCCTGCGCGAGGACCTGATCGCCTTCGATGAACAGCAGGAGCGCGGGGCTCGCCTCGCGCGGGAGCGGCACGGTCGGCTGGCGATGCAGCGGCGTCGGTGCGATCGCGGGACCGATGCGCGCCACGACCGCCCGGACCAGGCGCTCGCGGACGGAGGGCGTCATAGCCGGGTCAGCTTGGCCTGCATCTCGGAGCCGTCGCGCAGCTGGCGGACCTCGCGCACCCGATACGGGCTTCCCGCGATCTCCACCGTGTCGCCGGCGGCGAGGGTGAGCCAGGCGCTCGGGTACTCGAGGTGGTAGTCGCGGTTCAGGGCGAGCCCGTCGAGCGCCAGCTCGTCCGGAGCGCTGAAGACGCACTGCACCGTGAGCGAGCCCACCACGACGTCGGTGAGCAGCCCGGCGCGGCCGGCAGCCTCGTAGAGATCCGTCACCTGCGCCATCACGCTGCCGTCAGCTTCACCAGCACGCCGGGCCGGTGGCACATGGGCAGCGGGTTGCTCTGGGTGTGCAGGTCGGTGCCGCGGTCGAACTTGCGCGGCTCCTGCTTGGCGTAGAGCGGCAGGCCCAGGGTGTTGACCGTCTCGTTGAAGTCGGCGGGGGCGACGTAGGTGGCGAAGGTGTCGACGGTGCCGAGCGGGAAGCAGTGGGCCTCGCCCGCCGCGATGAAGCGCCGGGTGGTGCCGGAGGCGTCGCTCGCCTGGCCACGGTACTCCTCGAAGGTGATGCCGCCGAAGGTGAAGCCGCGGCGCATGTCGTTGATCAGCACCGCGCCCTGCTGCCAGTTCTTGTATGCCTCCTCGACCTTGGCATGGCCGGTCAGCGCGTCGAAGAACTCGGGCGAGCACAGGCAGTGCACCCCGGTCGAGAACTCGCCCGAGAGGTTGTCCTCGATGTGGCGCAGGACCTCGGCGCACTTGCCCTTGACGTTGGTGTTGGCGTTGCCGAGGACGAAGTTCACGGTCTTGGGGGTGATGCCGAACTCGGTGTAGAGATTGACCAGCGGCGTGGCATCGGCATCGAGGATCTCGCCCTTCAGCGCCCCCATGCGCAGGTGCTCCAGGGTGATGGCGTGCTTGTTGCGCATGGTCTCCAGGTGGCGGGCGAGCACGCCGGCCACGCTCTCGGTCTCGGTTTCCTGCCCGAAGCTGCGGATGCCCTGGACCTCCTCGGGCAGCACCACGTCGTCGTGCGGGATGTGGGGCACGACGAAGGCGCGCATCGCCCGCTTGCCGCGCTTGCCCACGGTGCCGGGCGAGCCGGGCGGCAGGGTCGGCAGCAGGTTCAGCACGCCGTGCATCTCCTCCACCACGACCTGGCGGGTACGCACCGGCTTGATGGGGAACAGGTCTAGGGTCTCCAACCGCCCGTAGCGGTTGGGGATCAGGTTGATGGCGGCGGTGAGGCTCGCCATCGAGAAGGCGGGATTGGAAAAGGGATTCTGCATGGTCAGGCTCCTTCACGAACGAGGATGCCGCGCGCTTCGAGGGCGGCGATGGCTGCGGATTGCTGCGCGGGCGTGATGCCGGCAGGCCACACGAGCGCGTGGCGGGCGACGATGGCGTGGCGCGCGACGATGACCGCATCGAGGTCGGCGGCGGTGGCGTCGGCGTCGACGATCAGCACGCCGGCGGGCAGCTCGGTGCCGTCGGTGGCGGCCGGGTCGAGCGCCTTCAGCTTGTTTGTGGCGGTCTCGCGGCCGACGACGCTGCCCAGGAGGAGGTTCTGGCCGGCGGCGACCGTGGCCGGGTCGCGCGAGTACAGGTTGGGCGCCTCGTACTTCAACAGGTCGCCCAGATTCATCGGTTCAACTAGGGTCGGCATGGTTCACTCCTTTCCGGTGAGGTGCTTGACCGCCTTGATCAGCGGGTTGTGTTCGGGGGAAGCGCGGTGCGCGGCGTGCGCATCCGGATGGATCGCCGAACCGATCTCGGGGCTTTGGGTGCGGGCGGCGAGCAGCGCGCGGCGGACATCGGTTTCCGAGAGTCCTGCGGCCAGGAACTCGGCGGTGCGCTCCGGGCAGCCGCCGAGCTGGCACAGCTCGGCGATGGCCACGGCCTCGCGCCGGTCCGCCACTGTGGTGGTGGGCGTCTCGGGCGCGGGCGCCGCGGAGGCAGCAGCGGCGATGAGGGTCGTCTCGGGGACGTCGGGGGTCGGATCGGGGGATCGCATCGGGTCGTTCTCCTGTTTGGCGTAGGCGGAACCGGGACGGGTGCGGGGGGCCGGGTTCCGCGAACGGCCCTGCGTGTTCAAGAAGCTCGCGAAGACGGCGAGCAGCTGGTCGCGGCTCGCCACGGCGTCGGCGAGCCCGCTGCCTATCGCCTGCTCGCCGAAGAAGAGCCCGGCCTCGGTGGCGCGCACGGCGTCGGGGTCCAGCCCGCGCATCGCGGCCACATGCCCGACGAACAGGCCGTAGAGGCGATCCACCTCCGCCTGGAGGCGCACCAAAGCCTCCCGGTCGAGCGGCTCGTGGGGCGAGAAGTCGTTCTTGTGCCGGCCGGCGGTGATCGCCGTGTAGCGGTAGCCCTGCTGGGCGTCGCGGACCGACTGGTCGACGTGCATGGCGATGACCCCGACCGAGCCCACACCGCCGGTGCGCGTGACGGCGAGATGCGAGGCGGCGCAGGCGATGGCGTAGGCGGCCGAGAAGGCGGAGTCGGCGGCGATCGCCCAGACCGGTTTCACGGCGTCGGCCGCGCGGATGCGCTCGGCGAGCTCGAACACACCGCCCGCCTCGCCGCCTGGGGAGTCCACGTCGAGCAGGATGCCGGACACGGCAGGGTCGGCCAGCACAGCATCCAGACGGGCGCCGATCTCGCCGTAGCTCAGAAGGCCGGAGGCGGCCTCGAGGCCCAGGGTGCGGCGCACCAGCGTGCCGTGGATCGGGATCACGGCGATGCCGGGCGGTGCCGCTACCTCCGGGCTTACGGGCATCACCGCCGGTACGGCGGCTTCCAGGTCGGGCAGACCGATGCGGGGACCGAGCACGGAGAGGATCACGTCAAGCTTCGAACGCGCGATGAGAAGCGGCGTCCCGTAGAGACGGGACGCCAGGTGTACGAGCTGCATGTCAGAGGTCCTGGATGTCTTGCGGCGGCGCCGGGTCGGACGCCGCCGCGGGTGGGTTGCGGTCGTGGCGCGGGTCGGAATCGAAGACGAGGCCGAGCGCATCGGCGCGGGCGTTGTCGGCGGCGATCTCCCGATCCACGTCTTCGGCGTCGTAGCCGAAGGAGGAGACCGCCTCCGAGCGCGACAGCAGTCCCGCCCGGATCGCAGTGAGCATGGCGTTGAACTCCTTCTGCGGATCGACCCACTGCCAGCCCTGGGGAATCCACTTGCAGGCGAGCCAGGCGCGGCGCCGCGCGGCGTCCCGGACGAAACCGGGGAGCTCGAGCCGTCCCTCCAGCACCGCCTGCGCCATCCACGCGCGCCACACCGGGCGGCAAAGCTGGTGGACGATGACGCCGTGCTGGATCGCCTCGCAGCGGCGGCGAAACTCCAGCAGCCCCGCGCGGATGGAGGAGTAGTTCACCTGGGTGAGATCGCCCGTGAGCTGCTCGTAGGTGACACCCATCGCGGCGGCCACGGCGCGAAACTGCTGGCGCATGAACTCGGCGTAGGAGCCGCCCACGTCGGCCGGCTGGGAGAACTTCACGTCCTCGCCCGGTTCGAGGATCTGCAGGGTGCCCGGTTCCAGCCCCGCCAGGGCCACGCCCGAGGCATCGGCCGGCCCTTCGCCCATCAGGGCATCCTCCGGCTGGTCGCGGGTGACGAAGCCGGCGAACATGGCGGCGGTCTTCTTGCGTACCAGTTCCGCGTCGTCGTACTGATCGAGCTCGTTGAGCTTCACCAAGGCCCGCGCGAGCCAGGGCTCGCCGCGGATCTGCCCGGGACGCAAGGGCCGGAACAGATGCACGATCTCGGCGGCGGGCACGCGCACCGTCTCCATGCCGCCGCCGCCGGACATGGGCGCGAGCAGTCCGTCCTCCGGGTGCGAGCGGTACAGGTGGTAGGCCACACGCCGCCCGAGCCGGTCGAACTCGATGCCGGCGCGGATCACGTTGCCGTTGTCGGCAAGGCGATTGAGCGTCACCGGCAGGTGCTCGGGCTCCAGTACCTGGACCTGGAGCGCCACCGCCAGCCCGTCCTCCGGTCGCCGGTAGCGCAGCCGCACCAGTGCCTCGCCGCCTTCGAGCATGGCGCGGCAGGCCAGGGCCTGCAGACCGTAGAAGTCGGTGAGCCCCTGGGCATCGGCCTCCTCGGTCCAGTCGCGCCAGAGAGCCTGGATCGTCTCGCGCAGGCCCGGCTCTTCGACCATCGACTGCGGCTTGATACCGGTGCCGATGGCGTTGGCCACGAAGGCCTCGATGCCGGCGGCCGCCCAGGCGTTGCGGCGCACCAGGTCGCGGCTCTTGGCGCGCAGCTCCGTCTGCGTCGTGAGCAGCGCGGCCACCGCGCCGGGGTTGCCCGGCATCCAGGCGAGCGCGCGGCGCCCGGAGCCCACCCCGTCGTAGGTGGGGGTCGTGCCGAAGGCGAGCTTGATGCGGCTCCAGAAGCCCATCAAAGCCCCTTGCCCGTGGTGACCCGGATCTGGCGCAGCTTGGGTCGGCCCGCCTCGCGGGCGAGCGCCGCATCGACCTCGCGCAGCGCCGCGCGCAACTCGTCCACCGAGCGGTACTCCACCGTCTTGTCGCCGAAGGTGACGCGCCGCTCGCCGCGCGCCAATGCCCGCTCCAGCGCCTCGCGATCGGCCGCTGTGTAGGCCATGGTCAGACACCCGCCAAACCGGCCAGCTCGAGCACCAGCTCGGTCTGGGCCGTATTGCCGTTCTGAAACACGATGCGGACGAAGCGTCCGATGGGACGGCCCTGGACGGTGAAGGAGTCGCTGCCGTTCGGCGGCTTGTGCCAGGCCACGTTCTCGTCCGGATAGATGCCCGCCGCCGGCAGCCAACGCACGCCGTCGATCGAGCTCTGGATCTCCATCGCTTCCTGCTTCGAGGCGACGCCGCTCTTACGAGCCAGCAGCAATGTGTAGCCGTGCTCCTCACCCAGATCGACCGCGTCGGTGGTGACGGAGCCATTGGCGGACAGGGCTCCCACCGCGAAGGCGGAAGCGAGGGCCGGTACGCCCATCAGGTGTCCCGACGCATCGCAACGGATGCAGCGGATTTCGTCTCGACCGGTGGTCGGGTTGCGGTAGGTGCCTTCCGACATCATCTTCAGCTCATCCAACGACTCTTGACGACGGACCGGCGCCGGACGCGTCGGCCCGAAACGACGACGCCCCCGGAGTCGGGGGCGTCTTCTGTGATTACGGTGTGTTCGTCCTGCTCGGGCGGTGCGGCGATGCCCAGTTGTCTTTCCAGCTCGCGCCAGTGGCGCTCCTCGAAGCGGTCGAGACCGCTCGCTGCCGCGGCGGCGCGGGCGTACACGTAGCAGTCCAGCGCCTCGTTGCGCTCGCGCAGCTTCTGCCACTCGCGCACCGGAAAGCCGTTGCGGTCACGGCGGGTGATCAGCTGCTCGGCGCAGAGCTGCTGGACGTACTCGGCGTCGACCTTGGGCAGATGGACGAAGCCCGCCGGGTAGATCGGCGTTGTGCCGTCGTCGGCCACATCCGCACTCTTGCGCAGGTTGTTGTAGAACTCGAGCTTGGCGAGCCCCACCGCGACCGAGTACACCTTGATGCCCCGGCGCAGCTTCTTGCCGCCCTGCGACACATCGACGGCGGTGGGCGTGCCGATCAGGGCCGCGCCGCGCGGGACGCCCTTGATCGCCATCAGGCGCGTGTCACGCACGGCACGCACGAAGGCGTAGGCCTCCTGGGTGGCGAAGCCGGTGTCGAGCGCGAAGCGCGCCAGCGGAACCTGGTTGCCGGATTCGTGCGTCCAGGTCTCGTCGATCAGCTCGGACAGCTGCTTCCATACCGCATCCCGCGCGGTGTCGCCCATCAGCACGCGGTGCTCGACGAGCCAGGACGCCTTGCCGCGCCCGAAGGCCCAGATCGAGGACTCGATGCGATCCTTCTGCACGTCGGCGCCGCCCACCAGCAACAGGCCGCCCATGGGGACGGTGCCAAGCGGATAGTCCTCCCGCCGCTCGATCAGGCGCTGCCAGTCGGGCGCTTCGCCTTCCTCGACCCAGGTCTCGCCGAGCTCGGTGTTCTTGAAGGTCTTGATCGCGGCAGCCGAGCCGGACTCCTTGCTGACCGCGCTCTCCCACGCGCTCGCGATGTCGCGCCAGGAGCGCCAGCCTACCGGGCTGTAGAGCGACGAAAGATGGAAGCCCGCCGTCTTGATGCCGTTCTCCGGCGCCATCGCGCGCCACTCGCCGTGCTCCAGCATCCAGGTCTTGTGATGCTCGGCGATCGGCTGGTCGCAAGACTCGCACACATAGGCCGCCGTCTCCGGCCGGCCCCTCTCCCAACGCAGCTGCTCGAAGCGCAGCCAGTGGCGGTGGGAGCAGTGCGGGCACGGCACGAAGTAGCGGCGCTGGTCGGATGCCTCGTACTCGCGCTCGACGGCGCTCGCCCCGGCGCTGGTCGGTGTCGAGACGATGAAGATCTTGCGCCGCGCGAAGGTGCGCGTGCGCGCCTCGGCGAGCGAGATCGCATCCCCTTCGCCCTCGACGTCGAGCGGGTAGCCGTCCACTTCGTCGAGGAAGAGATACCGCACCGGCATCGAGCGTAGGCCCACGGCGCTATTCGCGCCGGTCATCACCAGCACGCCGCCGCGGAACTCCTTGGCGAGGATGGTGTTGCCCGAGTCGCGCGAGCGTGCCGGGGCGATCAGCTCGGAGAGCACCGGCGACTCTTCGATCAGCGGGTCGATGCGCTGCTTGGAGTTGCGCTTGGCCATCTCCACGGTGGGCCACACCGCCATCATCGGACCGGGCGCGTGGTGGATGACGTAGCCGATCCAGTTCGAGCCGGTTTCCGTGGCGCCCACCTGTGCGCCTTTCATGAACACCACGCGCTCGACCGGCGAGGTCGGCGACAGGCAGTCCATGATCGCCTTGAGGTAAGGCGTGCGGCTGGTGCGCCAGCGGCCCGGCTCGGCCGAGGCCTTGCTGGAAAGCATCCGGTGCCGGTCGGCCCACTCGGAGACGGAGAGCAGCGGATCGGGCGTCAGTCCTTCGCGCCAGGCGCGCTCGATGGCGTCGAAGCCCTCGTAGACGAAGTCGTTCATTAATCGACGCGGACCTTCAATTCACCAAGCTCGGCGAGGTGCTCGCGCACCGCCGCCTCCAACGCGACGTGCAGCGCGTGTGCGTCCATGCCGAGCCGGGCCGCCATCTGCGCCGAGATGCGCGCGGGCCAGTTGAGCCAGGCGTCGCGCTCGGTGCGCGCGAGCTTGAACACGTGGGCGATGGCCTGGTTGCGATCGACCAGATCGCCCTTGAGGCGGGCGAGGCGCACTTTGTTGGTCTGCGCCTTGACCACCTCGTTGACCGTGCGCGCCTGCAGCAGCGACGTGCCGCCCGCGGGCAGCCCGGCGGCGAGGTTCGGGGCCGGATCGTCCGCCACCCGCACCTTCGCGGCTTTGGCGCCCGTTCCCTCCTTGGGCGGCTCGGAGTTCCTTGCCCAATCGCGGTCGGCCTTGTCCGGATCGATTGTGCCGTCCGCCTCGGGCGTGATCCGCCCGGCGCGGATGGCCTTGTGTACGGCGGTGTCCGATACCCCACGGTGGCGGGCATAGGCGCGAATCGACAGTCCCATGGTCTCCATCAAGCATTGGCGCGGCCCGGCTCGGATTCAGCTTGGCTTCTCTCGGGAACAGCGCGTTCATGTCATCACCATCAACGACACCTCGAGGAGAAGCACGTGACCGAGCAAGCCGAAAAGGACATCGACCGGCAGCTGCAGCAGATCGCGCTGGATCACCTGTTCATCGACACCCTGGAAACGCGCAACAGCGACCGGCTGGACTTCCACGAGGTCAGCGTCTGGGCCGTCAAGAGCGCCTTGATGGCCGCCTACCAGGCAGGCCGGCAGGCCGCGCGACAGGGCTGAGAAAGCAGCGGAAAGCGCTTGGCTTCTCCAGAGAACAGCGCGTTCATGACCACACCATCAATCATCACGAAGGAGCATCAGATGAGCACCATCCAACTCACCCCCGCCCAGCACGCCATCCTGGCCTACGCCGTCGAGCACACCGGCGGCAAGATCGAGTGGTTCCCCGACAACGTGAAAGGCGGCGCCCGCAAGAAGGTACTGGACGGCCTCTGCAATCGGGCCCTGATCACCACCGACGGCACCGACTGGTCCGTCGCCGCCGAGGGTTACGAAGCCCTGGGGCGCCCGCGTCCCGCGCCGGCCTCGGTGGAGGCAGATGCGGATCTCGAGGCGGAGGTCGCAGCCGCCGAGGCCACCTGGGCACCGCAGCGCGCCGAGACCAAGCCCCGCACCCGCGAGAACAGCAAGCAGGCCCAAGTCATCGCGATGCTCCGGCGCCCGGAGGGCGCGACGGTGCGCCAGATCTGCGAACTCACCGGCTGGCAGGCGCACACGGTGCGCGGCACCTTCGCCAACGCCTTCAAGAAAAAGATGGGCCTCACCATCACCTCGGACAAGCCCGAGGGCGGCGAGCGCATCTACCGAATCGCGTGATTCAATCGGAATGGGAAGCCAAGCAGAAAACGCTTGGCTTCCCGCGCCGGCAGCGCGTTCATACGGGTGTCGCAACCATCCACGCCAAGGAGCACAGCATGAAACCCACCCGCGCCATCCTCACCCACAGCAACTACGACGCCGACGACTACGCCTACCTCACCGCCAAGGGCTGGAGCGATGACGAAATCCTGGCCCGCTGGAGCGAAGAGGCCGCGCACGGCAACGGACCCTGCCACTGGGAAAGCGCGTCGGCCCGCGCCAAGCTGGCCGCCGTAACCGGTCGCCAGCAGGCGATGCGAGAGGATTGAGATTGAGCTTGGCTTCCCGATCGAACAGCGCGTTCATACGTGTGTCGCAACGATCAACGAAGGAAACAACGATGACCACAGCCAAAACGATCCCCGCCACCCGCAACGAAGCCTGGGGCTTCTGGGGCACGATGGACGCGCACGCGCAAGCCGCCTGGCCCATCGCGATGAACGCCATCTCCGACGCCACGGGGCAGCCCTTCGAAGCGGTGCGGGCCTTCCTCGACAGCCGCCACGGACGCCACTTCGCGGACGAAGTCCTCAACCACATGCATGCGGGCCATGCCCTCCACGACGCGATCTGCGCCGCCACCCGGCAGTGGATGGAATGGACCATCGGACGCCGCACCAGTAAGGACTACGGCATCCCGCGCGGGTTGCCGTACCTCACCGGGTTCGTGATTCACTGCGAGATCGTCGAGGAGGAACTCGCCGCCTGATCGAACGCCAGGCCATCCGCCTCGCGGGTGGCCTGTTTGCCGCTCCAGTCCTGCCAGCGGCGCACGATCACGTCCGCGTACTTCGGGTCGAGTTCGATCAGGCGCGCGACGCGCCCCGACTTCTCGGCGGCGATCAGTGTCGTGCCGGAACCGCCGAAGGGGTCGAGCACCACGTCGCCCGGACGGCTGGAGTTGCGCAGCGCGCGCTCGACCAGTTCCACCGGCTTCATCGTCGGGTGCAGATCGTTCTTCTGCGGCTTCTTGATTTGCCACACGTCGCCCTGGTCGCGGTCGCCGCACCAGTGGCGCTCCGCGCCCTCGGGCCAACCGTAGAGGATCGGCTCGTACTGGCGCTGGTAGTCGGCGCGGCCGAGGGTGAAGGTGTTCTTCGCCCAGATGATGAAGGTCGACCAGTGGCCGCCGGCGGCGCGGAAGGCCGCCTGTAGCGTATCCAGTTCACTCGACGACATGGCGATGTAGATCGCGCCGCGTGTGTGCGCATTGATCAGCGCCAGTGCGTCGTAGAGGAAATCGAAGAAGCCCTCGCCCAGCGCATCGTTGAGAATGGGGCGGTGCTTGCCCCGCAGCTTGTCCTTTGCGCTGTTGGCGTAGTTCACGTTGTAGGGCGGATCGGTGAACACCATGTCCGCCCGTTCGCCGTCCGGGAACAGGAGCGCGAAGGCCTCGGCGGTGGTCGCGTCGCCGCAGACGAGGCGGTGTGGCCCGAGTAGCCAGACGTCGCCCGGCTGGGAGACGGGTTCCTCGGGCACATCGGGAACGGCGTCGTCCTCCGTCTGGCCCTCATGCTCCTGCTCTTCGCCAGCGAGCAGGTCGGCCAGTGCATCGGCGTCGAAGCCCGTCAGGTCGAGATCGAAGCCATCGTCCTGCAGCGCCTCCAGTTCGATGCGCAGCAGATCGTTGTCCCAGGTCGCAAGCTCCGCGAGCCGATTGTCCGCGAGCACTAGCGCACGGCGCTGGGTCGGAGTCAGGTGGTCGAGTACGACCACCGGCACGGTGGCAAGACCCAACTTGTGCGCGGCAGCGAGCCGCCCGTGGCCTGCCACCAGCACGCCGTCGGCGCCGGTGAGAATCGGATTCACGAAGCCGAACTCGGCGATGGAGGCCGCGATCTGCGCGATCTGGTCCTCCGAATGCTGGCGCGCGTTCCGGACGTAGGGCAACAGCTTGTCGAGCGGCCAATGCTCGATGCGGTCGGCCAGCCAACTCATGCAGCGACCTCCGCCTTCTCACCCAGCCGTTCGGCGGCGACCTCCGCGAAGGTCTGGCCGGTCGCGGCAAGCACCGGCGCTGTGCCTGGGTGGTGCTGCAGCCAGCGGCGCAGCGCGACGTCAACGTACTCGGGGGCGAGCTCGACGGCGCGCAGGCGGCGGCCGCAGTCCTCGCCCGCGAGTATGGTCGTGCCGCTGCCGGAGAACGGCTCGAACACGATCTCACCTTCGTCCGAATAGGCCTCGATGAAGAACTTCGGCAGACCCAGCGGGAACACCGCCGGATGATCGATGCCGTTGCCGATGCGACCGCGTTGGCGCGTCACCTCGACGACCGAGTCCGGGATGCGGAACTCCTGCGTCGGCGTGCCGGCGTGGTTCCATTCGCCGACCTTGCCATCCTTGCCGCGCATCGCGGTGGAGGAACCGTCGGCGCGCAGGTGCGTTTCGTGGCCGGCCCACTTGCACGGCACGATCTTGTTCGGCTTGCGCGCCTGGTGGTTGAAGTGGAACACGAACTCGTGGCGCGGCGCGAGGCGACCGGCCCAGTCGCCGGGTACGGTCACCGACTGGTCCCAGACGTACCAGCCGAAGCGGCGCCAGCCCTGGGTGCGCATCCATTCGATCCAGCCGTCCCAATACGGCTGCCACTCGCCGTCGCGATGGACGAGGCCGAGGTTGACCAGGATTTGCGCGTCCTCGTGCAGCGCGCTGCGGGCGGCGCCGAACACGCCCTGCATGAGCGCGTTCCAGTCATCGATCCCGCCGGTGGTGTAGTCGCGCTGGTTCGCGTAGGGCGGGCTGGTGAACAGCACGCGAGCGCGCTCGCCATCGAGGAGGTGCGCGACGGCGGCAGCGTCGCTGCTGTCGGCGCAGAGCAGCCGGTGTTCGCCCAGCAGCCACAAGTCGCCGGGCCGCGTGACCGCAACCGTGGGCGGCGTGACGTCGTCCTCGTCCGCGTCGCCTTCCGGTGCACGCTCGTCCTCATCGGCTGCCGGTTCCGTCTCCTCGATCTGATCGAGCAGGCCTTCGATCTCGGAGGCCGAGAAGCCGGTCAAGTCCAGATCGAAGCCGGCGTCGGCCAGCTCCGCGAACTCCAGCGCCAACATGGCCTCATCCCAGCCGGCATCGAGCGCGAGCCGGTTGTCGGCGATCACATAGGCGCGCTTCTGCGCCGGGGTGAGGTGCGCGAGCTCGATCACTGGCACCTCGGTCAGCCCCAGCTTGCGTGCGGCCAGCAGTCGGCCATGGCCGGCGATCACACCATGGTCGCCATCGACCAGGATCGGGCTGGTCCAGCCGAACTCGGCGATGCTGGCGGCGATGCGCGCGACCTGCTCGTCGCTGTGCGTGCGCGGATTGCGGGCGTAGGGAATCAGCGTCTCGACCTTGCGGTACTCGACGTTGAGCGTGTTCAGGATCGGAACCTCGAAATGGAAAGCCCGCCGACGGAGAATCGTGGGCGGGCTCGTGATGTGTATCGGGGAGTGCACAAATCCGCCTGGAGCGGATTTGGACAGCCGCAGGCTGGCCGCGAAGCGGCAGGCCCCAGGGATGGGGCCTGCAAACCGCAAACCCTGCAAACCCCGGTTTGCACTCTGACGCTAGAAAAGCGTCGCGCTCGCGCCCCCCGCATGGCTTTTCGGCCAGGAAGGACCCATCGCGCTCGGCGGGTCGGATCGCGAAGGCAGAAACGACGAAGGCCACGGATCGCTCCGTGGCCTTCGCACATGCTTCTCTCGCGAGGTTAGCGAAATCCTAGCGCAAAAACGGGTGAAGTGTTGCACGTCCAAAATGGCTCGAAACCGGCATCGTTCCGCATCCGCCCGCATGGCTTGGACCGCGTTGGAAACGACCCGCAACTTCACTCATGAAAGGCTGGCCACGGTCCGGCGGGTCTGCTCGTTCAGACGGCAGGCGACGATGTCGAGCGCCTTCTGCCACCGCCGCCAGGCCGTGGTGCGGTCACAGCCGAAGCGCCGGCAGATCTCCCGCCACCCCCGTTCCTCGGCGCGCATCCAGACGAGATGGCGCTGCTCCTCGGTGAGCCACAGCACCCAGCGCATCGTCTCCGTCATGCGGTCGATGGCGGCCGGGTCGGGCGGAAAGCGGTACAGCACGTCTTCGCCCGAGTAGGTCTCCCACGGCTGGCGCAGGATGGCCGGCCAGGTGTTGAAGTAGCCCTGGACGCGGACCGGCGGCAGGCGTCGCGCGGTCTGGGCGGCCTCCCGGAAGCGCTCGGCGACGTCGTCAACGCTCCACATGGCCGTCTCCCTGGCGACCGTAGAGCCGCTCGCCGATGCGCTTCACCAGCTCCCGCTCGATCCAGTCGAGCCGCTCGTCGTCGAGCGAGACCACCAGGATGCCCTGGTCCCGCCAGCCGTCGCGTTTGATGGCATCGACGTCCGGGCGAGTCGGTTGCAGGCGCCCGAGGGGGCAACGATAGTGGGGGCTGGGCGCGTTCATGCCGGCACCTCCTGCGTCGCGATGGCCCACATCAGCAGCGCCAGCGCGTCGGCCTCGTTGTCGTCCGCGGGCCGGAAACCCAGGGCCTGCATGGCGGCCACCATCTCCTGCTTGCCGGCGTTGCCCTTGCCGGTGGCGTGCTTCTTGATCGTGCCCACCGGCACGCCCTGGTACGGGATGCCGTGGTGCTCGCACCAGGCGGTCAGCTGCGCCATGAAGCCGCCGTAGGCGTGTGCGGCATCCACTCCGGCGTGGCGGCGCACCTCCTCGAAGTACACCGCATCCAGCCCGTCCGCCGATTGTTTGACCTCGGTGAGCCAGCGCTTGAAGCGCAGGTAACGCATGCCGCCGCCCTCGAAGCGCCGGGGTTTGAAGGACTCCGAGCCGCTGGTGATGGAGCCGTCACGGCCGAGCAGCGCCCAGCCGGTCCGGGTGCCCAGGTCGAGGCTCAGGATGGCCGTGCCCGGTCCCCGATCCCGACCTTCCGTGCCGGGCAGACCCCTTCGGGTCGGAGGAGAGGACACCGCGTGTTCCTCTCCCCCCGAAGGGGGGAGGGAGTTTTCGCCAACTTGGAAATCTCCGGAAACCCAGCAACCACGCGGGTTTGGGGAAGTTGGCAAGTTGGCAGCGTTGCCAACTTGCCAATCTGCCGACAACTCCCTAACGCGTTGATCAGTATGGGATTCAAGTTGGCAGGCGTTTGCCAACTTGCCAACGTCTCTGAAAATCGGGGGGAAGTTGGCAGCGGTTTTGCCAACTTGGCTGTGCGTGTTCATGCGGGCTCCTCGGGGTCGTTCAGGTCGTCTTGGTAAACCCACACCTCGGGGTTCTCGACCGGCAATGCGGCCCCCGATTGCGGGCATTTGAAGTGGGTGGGCAGCACCGGCAGTTCGCGCAGCGATACTT
Source organism: Thermithiobacillus tepidarius DSM 3134 (assembly GCF_000423825.1). Lineage (NCBI taxonomy): Bacteria > Pseudomonadati > Pseudomonadota > Acidithiobacillia > Acidithiobacillales > Thermithiobacillaceae > Thermithiobacillus > Thermithiobacillus tepidarius. Next base: position 18,037 of record NZ_AUIS01000006.1, on the reverse strand, counting down.
CGCCCGTGGCTGGATCGGGCTCGCCGACGACCGAGCGCAGCACCATCGCCTCGACGCACAGGTAGCCGAACTTGGTGCGGGCGGGCGGCAGGCCGTAGTCCTGCGCATTGCGGAAGTACTTGATGTAGCCCTGGGTCGAGAGCGCGGAGAGGCGCTCGCGGATGGTGCGCTCGCCACCGAGCCCCGCCTTGCCCTCGAAGCTTTCCGCGAACTGGTTGGCGGTGTAGCAGCGCCCCTGGGCCGCCTCGTCGAACAGGATCTGCAGGATGGCGTCGCGCTTGCGCCGACGCTCGGCATCGAGCCGCTCGCCGTAGTCCTTCATCACCAACCGCTCGTTGGCATCCACCTCCCGCCACTCGCCCCGGATCTTGTCCACGTGCATCGAGGGGATGGCCGCGCCGTTGCGCAGCTCGAAGATCAGCTGGCGCGTGGTGCGCGTCTCGTCCGGGCGGAACAGCAACATGCCGGTGGTGTAGTAGCCGCGCAGACTCCCGGCCCCGGCCAGCGCCTGGAACGGGTCCTCCTCGAACTGCTTCTTGCCGAGCTTCTTGGTGTGGTGGGCCAGCACGACGCCGGCGTCCGGGTTCACCGCATCGCGCAGGCGGTCCACCCGCTGTGACAGGAAGAACAGCATGGCGGCGTTGTCGTTCTCGCCGCCCGCGTCCCCGCCGTCGAAGACGTTGCGGATGGGATCGATGGCGATGATGTCGGGCGGCTCGCCGCCGAAGGCCTGCGCGATGGCGGGGATGACCTGATTGATCCCGGCGTCGTCCAGCACCAGGCGCAGCTGCGGGGTGGCGACGAAGTTGGCGCGTGCCGCCCCCAGGCGACTGGGCGGGAGGCGGATCTCCTTCACGCGCTCGCGCAGGTAGTGGTACTGCACCTCGGCTTGCAGGTAGAACACTCGCAGCGGGCGCGGCGGCGTCATGGCGAGAAAGCTCGCGCCCGCCGCCATGTGCGTGAGCCAGGCCAGCAGGAAATCGCTCTTGCCCACCTTGGGCGCGCCGCCGAAAACCAGCAGACCGCCCGGGGTGAGCACGCGGGGCGCGACGAGATCCGCCGGCAGCGGCGAGTCGTCGTCCAGCAGCATGCCCAGGGTGAAGGTCGGGAGCCCGGGGGCGGCGGTCTTCACGACCCTGCGCTCGCCATCACGAATGAACTCGGCGCAATCGAAGCCCTCGGCCACGGCATCGGCCGCGTCCCACTTGTCGGGCTTGTCGGTGGGCGGCACGAGGATGGCGACCGACGCCGCACCGGCGGCCACGCAGGCGCGCGCGGCATTCTCCGCGTAGTCCCAGCCCGGCGCATCGCGATCCGGCCAGATCAGCACGTGCTTGCCCGCGAGCGGCGTCCAGTCGGTCTTGTCGATCGGCGCCCGCGCGCCGTTCATGGCCGTGGTCGCCGTGATGCCCGTCCCGATCAGGGCGCAAGCCGCCTTCTCGCCCTCGACCAGCACCACGTCGCGCGCCTCGGCCACGGCCGGCAGGTTGTAGAGCGGACGCGGGTCGGGGGCGCGCCACATGCGGGCGCGCACGTCCCAGGGGCGGTACTCCTTGCCGGTGGGCGGGTCGTAGCGGTAGACGCAGGCGATGAGCCGACCGTCCGCCGTGAGGTAGTCCCACTTCGCAGTGTAGGGGCCGAGCTCGTCGATTGGTGCGCTGCGGACATCTGATGGCTTCGCTCGGCCGATGGGCGGTGCGAGGCCGAGCCATCGGCGGATCTCGTCCGCGAGGCGGGGGAAGTCGTGCCGGGCGGAATGCCCGCGCGAGCGCGCCCATAGATCGATGACGTCGCCGCCTTCGTCGGAGGCGAAGTCCTTCCACAGGCCGCGCCGCTCGCCCTCGAGCTCGACCACCAGGCTCTTGCCCCAGTTGCCGTCGACGTCACCGACAAAGAATTTGCCGCCTCGGATGCGGCCCTGTGGGAACAGGTAGAGCAACACCGCCTCCAGGCGATCGAGCAGGCCCCTGCGCAGCGCCTCGGTATCAGACGACGCATGCGTCTGCTGATCCGGTGCGTCATTGAAATCGAGCCAGACGATGTTTTCCGCCATCAAGCCGGTCTCCAGCAGCGGTCCTGCCAAGGACACGACTTGCACTCGAAGTGGGTCGGCGTGGTGGCGTGACGGGGCAGCAGCTCGCCGGCCTCGGTGGCGGTGATGACGCGCACGGCCCGGTCCGACATGCGCTGCGCGAGCCCGCCGTCGAACGGCACGAGCTCGAACCAGATCTCCTCGCTGTCCTTGTTGATGGCGGTGAACAGCGCCGGATGGCGGGAGATGCCGGGAACGTGCGCCTCCATGTAGGCCTGGTAGACGGTGATCTGGGCGGCGTAGATCGGCTTGGCGCGGGCCACGCCCTGCTTGACGGTCTCGCGCCACGCCCGGTCGTTCATCGTCTTGCACTCCCACAACGCGGGACAGGCGAGATCGATGTCGGCGGGGCCGGCGGCGAGAATGCCGTCGACGTGTCCTTGGATGCGGCCGCCGGCGACGGAGAAACCGAACTGCCCGCCGTCGGCCTTGCGCGTGTAGAGCTCGAAGCCGGCCAGGCGCAGCCAGCGGATCGCCAGATCCTCCAGGGCATGCCCGACCTCGAACACCCGCAGCACCCGCCCGGGCAGCTCGCGGCCGGGATCGACCGCGGCCTGGGCGTACTCGTACTGCAGTGCGCGCTCGCAGGCCACGCCGAGCCGTGACGCGCCGAGATAACGGCGCGGCGTTTGTGAGGCACGTTCACGCGCCAGCGCCTCGTCGATGACGGCGCCGACGCGCTCGTGGAACTTGGGGCGGTGGTTGTAATCGAGCATGGCCACCCCCCTCAGAACGGCACGTCGTCGGGCGTGATCTCACGCAGGTTGTCGAAGTAGGCGGTGAGCACCACGTCGACCAGTTGCAGGACCTCCTTGCGGCTGTAGGCCGACAGCGGCCGGTCCATCCCGATGGCGGCGACGTATTCGCCGAGGTGGGGCAGCACGGCCTCCATCGCGGCCTTCTCGTTGTGGGTGGGATCAATCACGACGCCGCCTCCCGCCTTCAGCCTGCGCAGATGGATGTCCTGGCAGCGCATCGAGCAGAAGCGCTTGAACAGAGGCTTTCCGTCCGGCGCACGCGGGCCATTCCTCGGCGACAGCCAGCAGAAGCCGCGTCCCTCTCGTCCGCAGATCGCGCATATCACGCCGCCCTCCGGTGCTCGTCGTTGGCCGCCAGCACGAGACGCTGGATGGACGACTTGTTGAACTGGAAGGCGAGCAGCGCCGAGGCCTGGTAGCGGGTGAGCCCGAAGTCGGAACGCATGGCCTGCGGCAGGTAGCGCAGCTGCTTCTCGGTGGGCGGCTCGTTGAGCCAGCGGCGGGTCTTGTGGGCGGTGTCGAGGGACTCGTTCTCGTTCAACCAGTCATCCGCCTTGGCCATGCAGACCGTGCGATCGCCGACCGCCAGCAGACGAGGCTGCAGATCCTTGCCTCCGCCGACCGCGTGCCAGCGACCGTTGAGGAAGAAGATCCCGCCCCAGGCGCCGAAGCCGGTGGCCATCAGGGCGTCGTCGCAGCCGAAGAGATCACACCAGCGGAAGTTGGAGCGCTTGAGCAGGTCGATCTCCGTCATGACGAAGTCGTCCAGCGCCTCCGCCTGCTCGGCCGGATCAATGGTCCACTCGAAGCCGCACAGTGGGCACTCGCGGCTGCCGAGCGGCACCGTCGCCTCGCAGGAGGGGCACTCCTTGGTGGGCGCCTCGCCCTGGTGCTGGTGGCCGTCCAGGTTGGCCTCCTGCTCCAGCGAGCCGTGCATGAGCGTCGCGGTGCCGAAGTCGAGCACGATGCAATCGGTCTTGACCACGCCGGGATGCTCGGCCGGATCGACGGTGCGAAGCCCCCGCCCGATCATCTGGGTCAGCGTCGACTTGTGGGAGCTGGGGCGCAGCAGCACCACGCAGGAGGTGGGCGTGTAGTCGTAGCCTTCGGTGAGCACCGCCACGTTGACCACGACTTGCGCCTCTCCGGTCTCGTATTCGGCGAGGCGCACCTTGCGTTCGGCGTCCGACAACTCGCCGTGGATCAGCACGGCGCGGATGCCGGCGGCGACGAAGGCGTCGGCCACGCACTGCGCGTGGGCCACGGTGGAGCAGAACACGATGGTCTTGCGCTCGCCGGCCTTCTCGCGCCAGTGACGGATCACCGCATCGGTGATGGGCGTCTTATTGAGGATCGCCTCCACCTCGGTCATGTCGAAGTCGGTGGCGGTGCGGCGCACCTGGGCGAGGGCCGATTGCGCGCCGACATCGATGACGAAGGTGCGCGGCGGCACCAGATGGCCCGAGGCGATGAGCTCGCCCAGAGTGATCTGGTCGGCCACGTTGCTGAACACCTCGCGCAGCCCCTTGCCGTCGCTGCGTGCGGGCGTGGCCGTGGCACCGAAGATCAGCGCCCGTGGGTTGCGCGACAGCACGCGATCGATCACGCGCCGGTAGGACGGCGAGGCGGCATGGTGCGCCTCGTCGACCACCAACAGATCGAGCGTGGGCATCGCGTCGAGATGCGCGTCGCGCGAGAGCGTCTGCACCATCGCGAAGGTGGCGCGCCCGGCCCAGGACTTCTCCTTGGCATCGAACACCGAGGTCGCGACGCCCGGATTGACCCGGCAGAACTTCTCCCGGTTCTGGGCGGTGAGCTCGTCGCGGTGCGCGAGGATGCAGGACTTCGCGTCGGGCTGCTCCAACACGCCGCCGGCCACCGCCGACAGCATGATGGTCTTGCCCGAACCGGTCGGGCCGATGGCCAGGGTGTTGCCGTGCTGGTGCAGCGCCGTGAGCGAGCGCTCCACCAGCAGGGCCTGACGGGGACGAAGCATCATGCCGGCAGTCCCCCTTACTGCGCCCAGCTCGGACGGCCCGTGACCGGAGCGCGACCCGTGGCCTGGGCATAGGCGTTGGGCGTGGTGGCCGAAGGCGCCGGGGCCGACGGACGCGCGTTGCCCATCAGCGCGGCGTATTCCTTGTGATCCGGCTGGATCGCCTGCTTGATGACGGCCTTGTCCTGGCCGTTCTGATCCTTCTCCCAATCGACCTTGCCGAGGAACTCGATGCCGTCGAGGTCGGCGAACCCGGCGATGCGCCGCGCGTTCTGGGCCTGGGGGCTGGCGTCGCCCGGATGGACGCCGCGCGCGGAGTTCAGGATCGCCTTGACGAACGCGCGGCCCATGTTGGCCCACTCGGGCCCCTTGGGGCTGTAGAGACCGATCAGCGACCACAGCTTGCGGCGGGCGTACTCACCCTCCATCACCACGAATTCGCAGTTGAGGTACACCGAGCCGGTGTTGTCGTTGCGGGTGGCGTAGCCGCCGGTCCAGCCCTGGCTCGCATCGTCGAAGCCGCCGGGGCGGATGGTCATGCGCACGCGCACCAGCGTGCCTTTGGGGATCAGGTCGAACGAGGACTGCTCGTTGGCATCGTTGAAATCGAAATAGCTCATGGTCGTGGCTCCTTATTGCTGCACGGGTTCGGAAGGCGCGGGGCGCGCGAAGTCGAGGCGTTCGAGTGCGGGGCGCGCGGGGCCGGCGATCTTGGCCATCAGCCGGCCGAGGTGCGGCTCCTCGATCTGGTCGAGGCGGCCGGAGCGGTCCTTGGCGGGGTAGCCCCAGGGGTTGAGCGTGTGGCAGACGAAGGCGCGGTAGGCGCTGCCGTCGTCGGCCTTGAGCTCGGCCAGCGTCACCACCTCGTCGACGATGCCCGGCAGCTCTAGCCCGGTCTTGGAGCCGTCGATCTGCAGCTGGAAGACGCGGCGATTGAAGTCGTCGAGACGCTCGTCGAGGATGCCGACGAACCACACGTTCTTGCCGCGCGTGTGCTGCAGGTGGGTGAGCCAGGCGATCATCTCCTGGCCCATCAGCCCGTAAGCGCCGCGGGTGTCGGGCTTGCCGGTCTTCTCGGAGTAGGCCTGCGGCTGGCCCTTGCACCACTGCAGGCACAGACGCCCGGCGACGGTGATCGAGTCGACGAACACGGTGTCGTAGCGGTCGAGCACGGTCGGGTCGCCGAAGCGCGCGCAGACCGCGTCGAAGTGGGCCTGGCTGAAGGGCTGGTCCTCGCGCAGCGCCGGGTTCGGACCGCCGATGAACACCGCGAAGTCGCGGCACTCCTGCCAGGTGCGCGGGCGGATGGTGTCGCCCGCCCAGCCCTCGACGGCGAGGTCGCCCGCCTCGAGGTCGAAGAACAGCGTCGCCTCGGGCGCCAGCGTCCAGAGCTGCGAGGTCTTGCCGATGCCGCTCTTGCCGACCAGCACGCCTTTCACGCCGCGCTTCTCGGCCAGGCGTTGGTCGGCGGAGATGATGGGGAGGGTCATGAGCGGCCTCCTTTGTCGGCGAAGGCGTCTCCGATCCGGTGCGCGCCCAGTGCGCCATGTTTGCGGGCGAGGTCGTAGAGCTCCCGCAAGGCGTTCATGCGGCGGCTGATGGGCCGGACCTCGTTTTCGAGGGCGATGACGGCGAAGGCGATCTGGTCCAGGGTGGCTTCTTCGATGGCCACGTCGGCGCCATTCGTCCCGATCCGTTCCGGCAGGGACTCCAGCAGATAGGGGTGCTGCTTTTTCAGCTTGTCGAGCAAAGTGCGGTTCTTGAACATGACGGTCACTCCTCCAACAGGGCGAGACGGAATCCGGGCTTGCCGGTCTTGAGGGTGCGGGCGGGGGCGAAGGCGCTCTTCAGCGACTCCGGCCAGGCGTTGAACTTGGTCTCGGAGACGCGGTAGGCGGTCTCGACGTACTCGGCGGGGTCCTCTCCGCCCTCGGCGATGCGGCGCACGATCTCGGCGAGCCGCTTCTGATCCCACTCGACCCGCTTGGGAAGGTCGGCGGTGACGCGCACGCGGCCGTCGTCGAAATGCACGACACCGGTATCCTTGCCGGCGGCCAGGCGCAGGGCGTGGGCGCGGTCGGCGTACTTCAGCTCCAGCGCGCGTTCGAGGTGCTCGACGATGGCCTTGGCGGCAGAGAGCAGATCGGCGGCGTCGTTCTTGAGCTGGAACAGCGCATCGCTTTGCAGCGCGGCGAGCTCGCCGGCCGGCGTGGCGAGAACCTGGTCGGGGGTGAGGCGGCTCATGCCACACCTCCCGCGCCGACGCGCTCGGAGGTGCTCTTGCGCAGGCACTCCGCCTCGTAGGACTCGACGTCCTCGACGCGGTAGAGCACGCGCCCCTGGATCTTGAGAAAGACCGGCCCGATTCCTTCGGAGCGCCAGCGTTCCAAGGTGGCTTCGCTGACGCCCCAACGGTCGGCCAGTTGGCGTTGGTTGAGGTGTTTGATACTCACGGTTCGCTCCTTACGGGTTGTTGCGGAAACGTGAGGTCATTCTGGGTTTCAGGGGGTGGGCAAACCGGCGGGCAAAGCGGGCAGGACGGGCGGGCAAATCGTGCAAATCGGCCCTTCGCAGAGCCGGAAAAGAAAAAGGCCCGGAGTGGTTGGCTCCGGGCCCTTATCGGGGGTGGAAATGCGGGGTGGTCAGCCGGGAGGCGGGAACGGATCTTTGCCGTAGCTGTTGCGCTCGCGGATCTTCCCGTCCTCGCCCTGGATGAGCACCTCGCTGCCCTGGTTGCGCGCGATGTCGCGTGCGCGCTCGAAGGCTTCCTGTTGCGTATCGTGTACGGATGTCAGGCGGTCGTTGCCTTCCCCCCGGACACCCCACTTGTCGCCGTTGCGGACGACCCACTGGTTCTTACCACTCATGTCATTCACCTCATCGAGATCGAAGTTGAACTGCCGGATGAAAGGATTGCGCTTCGTTGGGTGCATCACCTCCTTTGGTCGTTGACGAATTCGGGTTTCAGCCAATAGTGACCGTCGTTGTCGTGGGCGACGAAGGTGCGGTAGACGGCCTTGTGCCGCTTGCAGATGTCCGCGCCCTTGCACTTGTCGACATCGATTTCCAAGGCGTCGGCGATGGTGCGTTTATGGACGGGATCGCCGCCGCCCTGCGCGAGTACCGAAAGAAAGCCGTAGACCTGGGGCGACAGTGCGTGCCGCTCTCCGTCGATCAGTGCGATGCGGCCGGAGTGCATGAGCCGCAGGGAGGTTTCCGAATCCCGTTCGCCGATCCCGGCGGAGCCGTCGAGGTATGCGTCGAGATTCTCGATGACGAAGCCGGCCTTGCGGAGATGCGCCACGGCACGCAGCGCAACGACGAGATGGCCGGCGGCCTGGATCGCTTGGGCGACGTCGGGTGTAGTGGTGATGAGGACGCCGCAACCCGGTGCGCAGGCATTGCGCAGTCGATGTTCGATGATGGGCGTCAAGGCCGGGTCGTTCAGCCTTCGACCGAAGAAGATAATGCGCCGCTTTCGCCGATGTTCGATCTCGCCCAGGCGCCACAGCGCTGTCGGAACCAGCTCTTCATGTTGATACCGTCCCGCAAGGCCCAGGGCCGAGGCGAGCCAGCGGACGATGCGCGTGATGTCCACCCTGAGCCGTGTCACTTGATCACTGGCCAGATCCACCCAGCCGCAGTCCGTGCAGTACCCCTGGCGGCCTCCTTGCTCGAAGCGAATCCCCTCCAGATCGCCCATTCCGCACCAGGGACAGAGGATGCTCGATCCGACACCATCACCCGCCCCGAGGGCGCCGAGGTCGAGGAGATGCCGATAGGCATCCATTTGTCCGGAATACCGGGCGGCATCCGGATGGAGGCTTCCCTCGGATTCCTCGACGAGCCCGCAGAGCAGGCCGAATGCGATGTCGTTGCGTGCTTGCACGGCGGCTTCTACGCGACCAGGGCCAGTTCGACCTCGGTCGGTTCGGAGACGCGCCAGGCACGCAGGAGGCGCTCAGCGAGCTTGGCGTCCTCCTCTGCCATGTCCTGGAGGTTGGAGATCCCCGATTGCTTGATGTCGATGTTCAGTACGCGACCGCGCTTGCCCACCTCGGCAGGGGCGAAGTAGATGCTGATGAGGGCCTCGACGATATTGAACGGACCGCGGAACAGGTCGTGGTCCTTCAGGTGGGCGCTCGAAGCAGCGAGCACGCAGTGTTCGGCCTGATCCGCCGGTACGCCTACCCAGAAGTCGCTGATCGGCGCCCTCGTGCTCCTGAGCCGGGCGCGGCGGAGGCGAATGCGGTCAATGCCGTGGGCGGCGAGGTCGATTTCGCTGTCCTCCGGAAGGTCCAAGCCGTGCCGCAGCCGGTTGAGATAGAACATCGGCTGCTTCACAGCCTCGGGCTTGACCTCCTGTTTCAGCAGATGGCGTGCGAAGAGCGTCACCAGCGGCTGGTGGACCTTGGCGCCGCCCCGGCCGACGGTGTCGACGATGCCGGATGCGGGGAAGTAGACCAGCGCGAGATTGGTCGCCGGGCGGGTCGTCCGGCGGCGCATGCCCTCTTCGACGAACTCCACCAGATCGTTGGGATCGTCCTCCACGTAGACGCTGATCTGCACACCGCCGTCCAGGTGACGGTCGCAGACGTCCACGTGGCAGGCGCGCCGCGGTCCCTTGCGTTTCGAGAGTACCTCGGACAAGGCGGCCTGCAATCCCTCGATGTCGGCAGCCTCTCGGGACACCGGCTCGGTCACCTTGATGGCTTGCCGTTTCCACGACCGCTTGCCGACGCCGAGATCGAATTGAAGCAGCGCCTCGGCCGTCATGAAGGTTTGCGGCCAGTTCACCAACACCCACATGGCCCGCTCGGCGTGGTTGCGGAGCTGCCCGAAGTCCTCCCGAATGGCCACGTCGTTGTCGCTGGCGTTGAGGATCGCATCGATGCCTTTCTGGGTCGCGAGGGCGTAGACATGGCGCAGCTCGGCGTGCAGCAGGGCCTGTTGATCCGGTTCGAGTTCCTCCAGGAGGGCGATCAGGGCATCGGAAAATGCCTTTTCCTCGGCGTTCCAGTCGAAAGATTCGGGGATGGCGATGGAACGGGAGGACAGATACGCCTGCCAAGTGGTGGCCGGAACCTGACGGGCGAGGTGACGAGGGTTGAACGCGGTCATGCCTTTCTTCTCCTTCTTCAGACGGACGATGCCCGGCGCCGCCACATCCCACCAAGGACGCGAACGTTCGGTGTGCCGAACGTTTCAGATTGTCTCGAAGTGATGCTGGGTTTGTCAAGCAGGTACGAAATCGTTCGGCGTAGTGGTAACATCTTCGGACTGACGCAGAACGATTAGGAGATACCGGTGCCATCGCCCTTGGGGGACAAGATCCGCGCATTGCGGAAACAGAAGAAGCTCAGCCTTGAGCAGTTGGCCGAACTGACCGACTCTAGTAAGAGCTACATCTGGGAGCTGGAGAACAAGGACGAACCGAAGCCCTCGGCTGAGAAGGTCGGCAAGATCGCTGCCGTACTCGAGGTGACTACAGAATTCCTGCTCACCGAGTCGGCGACCACGCCGGACGAAGAAGTGCTCGATGAGGCCTTCTTCCGTAAGTACAAGAACATGTCCGAGCCGGACAAGAAGAAGATCCGCAAGATCCTCGACGCTTGGGAAGATGAATGACAGAGGCGAAAAAGCCCATGGCCGAGGCCAACCGCATCTCGGCCATGCTCAACGCGGTTCTGGGCACGGATCGGTTTCCGGTCAAGGTCGATGAGCTCGCCATCGAGTACTCGCGCCAGTGTTTCGCGGATTCGCCCGTAGACAAGGTCCGGGGGGAAGCGCTGGACGGATTCGACGGCATGCTGGCGGCGAACAAGACGCGGTCGAAGTGGCTGATCCTGTACAACAGCGCCACCCCATCGGAGGGTCGCAAACGCTTCACGATCGCGCACGAGTTCGGTCACTACATCCTCCATCGCCACCAGCAGGATCGTTTCGAGTGTGGCGACGACGACATCGAGACCGGTGACAACAACGAGAGGGACATCGAGGCCGAGGCGGATCTTTTCGCTTCGACCCTGCTGATGCCGCTGGATGACTTTCGGCGGCAGGTGGACGGGCAGCCAGTCAGCTTCGATCTGCTGGGTCACTGCGCCGACCGCTACGGCGTCTCGCTGACTGCGGCAGCTTTGCGCTGGACCGAGATCGCGCCCAAACGGGCAGTCCTCATCGCCAGCCGCGACGACCACATGCTGTGGGCCAAGTCGAACACGGGAGCGCTCAGGTCCGGTGCCTACTTCGCGACCCGCAAGAACACGATCGAGCTGCCGTGTGATGCGCTGGCGCACAGCAGTAACGCCTTGGCCGTCGGCCAGCAGCAAACCACACCGGCGAGGCTTTGGTTTCCGCGCGAGCCTGAATCCATGATGGTCAATGAGATGATCAGGGACGCTGGCCAGTACGAATACACCCTGACCCTGCTCCTGCTGCCGGAAGCCGAGTGGCAGGGAGCCCATCACGACGATGAGGAATCGGAGGAAGACACCTTCGATCGCTTTATCCGCAACGGGCAGCTGCCGGTGCGCTGAAGAAGGGGTAGCGAAATGTCTGAGGTCGCCGCGCTGGAACCATTCGGAGATTTCCACTCCGCGCTCTACTTTCGCGATCTGTATCTCCGTGATGAGACGCTCTATACAGAGTTCTTTTGTCCGTTCTGCGGAGTGTTGCTCGATCCAGTGCTGGTTTATGCGCCGGCAGATCAAGAGATCGGCAAGAGTCCGCATTTTCGAACCCGTCGCGGCGGTGCAAAGCACTATTCGGGTTGCGACGGAAATTCATCTAACTACCAACACCCGACCGGGAAAAAGCCCGTTCAGGCACACATCGAGAAGCGCCAGTTCTCGTTGCCGACGGAATTCGCCGAGTACGTCGATCGACCCCCGAGGCCCGCAGGCGGCGCGCCTGCCCGCGCTCCCACTCCAGACGAGATCCGTCGTCGCCGGGAGGCTGCAGGACGCCGCTACGGCGTGGCGCGGTTTCGTGTGTCGCTTGTTCAGTCGCTGGCCGAAGCGCACCTTGCGGTCCTGGCGGATGCTTACGAGAAGCAGAAAGAGCACGGCTGGCCCGACACCGAGCGCCAGAGCTGGATTCGCGAGGTGCTGCAAGCGCCGATCGACTTGCGCGGTTACTCGACGACCTATCGAGGCGCGCTCCATGACCTTTGGTTTCCGGTCCCGAAGTACCCACGCGTCTTTCACGGTAAGCACGCCAAGGTGACGGCAAACGACGACGGCTACGTAATCATGTCCGAACGGCCGGGAAAGATCGATGACGACAACTCCACACGACCATTCGTCATCATCGTTTCATTGCATGACGTAGACGAAGGGCAGCTACGCGGCGCGCGGAGGGCATTGCTTCGTCAACTCGAGCGCGCGGTAGCAGAAGCTGCAAGTGTTCGATGGTATGCCTACGGGCGAGCGGAGTTGATCGACGGACGGTTCGAGTTAGCGTTCGACGGTGCCAACATCGGCGACCTATTCGTGAAAATGCAGAATCACGGGTGACGACGTCCCTCCCGGCCCGGGTCGTTTCCTCATTACTCCCCGCTGATTCGCAGCCGTTCGAAATTCCCTCATGGCGCAGGTAGAGGCCTGACCGGACAATCTCGTCATCAAGCGAGTTAGACGTTCAGGACCGATACCGATGTGCACGATCAACCACCTACCACCCGAACGGATGACGCCGGAGCAGCGCCGGCGCGAAGCCGCATCCTTGCTGGCCCACGGCCTCGTCCGACTGCGCGAGGCCGTGTTCGCCCAGTCCGCAGGCGGCCCCGCGGAGAGCGAGTTTGAGCTTGGCTTCTCCGGCCACCAGCGCCTTCATAGCCACCCCGTCAACAACACTTTGGAGGAGGCTCCATGAAGGCAAGCACCGTCCCACCCACCCCGCCGAGCGTCGTCGCCCGGATCGCCGGGCTCCCGGATCTCTCGATAGAGGAAATGAGGGCGCTTTGGCGAGAACTCTTCGGCAGCGACAACCCGACGCCCAATCGCCAGTTCATGGAGCGGCGGATCGCGTACAAGCTGCAAGAGATCGAGTTCCGCAAGGTCGATCCCAGCCTCTTGGAGCGCAACAAGCGGCGCATCAAGGCCCTGGTGGAGACCGGCAAGGCGCGCAAGCTCGATCGCGACATCCGGCTGATGCCCGGCACCGTGCTCACCCGGGAGTACCAGGGGATCGAGCACCGGGTGACGGTCGCCCAGGACGGACAGTATGAGTTCGAGGGCAGGCGCTACCCGAGCCTGTCCATGATCGCCCGCGAGATCACCGGCACCCGCTGGTCCGGGCCGCTCTTCTTCGGCGTGAAGGCGCCGGCCAAGCAGAAGAATCCGAAGAAGCAGGGAGGCCGGCGATGAGCGAAACTCTGAAGCGCCGCCTGCGCTGCGCCGTCTACACCCGCAAGTCCACCGACGAGGGGCTCGACCAGGAGTACAACTCCATCGACGCCCAGCGCGACGCCGGCCACGCCTACATCGCCAGCCAGCGCGCGGAGGGCTGGATTCCGGTGGCCGACGACTACGACGATCCCGCCTTCTCCGGTGGCAACATGGACCGGCCGGCGCTCAAGCGGCTGCTGGCCGACATCGAGGCCGGCAGGATCGACATCGTGGTGGTCTACAAGATCGACCGCCTAACGCGATCGCTGACTGACTTCTCGCGAATGATCGACGTGTTCGAGCGCCACGGGGTCTCCTTCGTCTCGGTCACCCAGCAGTTCAACACCACCACCTCGATGGGGCGGTTGATGCTCAACATCCTGCTCTCCTTCGCGCAGTTCGAACGCGAGGTGACGGGAGAGCGCATCCGCGACAAGATCGCCGCCAGCAAGCGCAAGGGCATGTGGATGGGCGGCGTGCCGCCGCTCGGCTACGACGTCGAGAACCGGAGGTTGGTGCCCAACGAGCGCGAGGCCAAGATCGTCCGCCACATCTTCCAGCGCTTCGTCGAACTCGGGTCCTCGACCATGCTCGTGAAGGAGCTGCGCCTCGACGGCGTGACCTCCAAGGCCTGGACCACCCAGGACGGGCGGGTGCGCGAGGGCAAGCTCATCGACAAGAGCCTCGTCTACAAGGTCCTCAACAACCGGGTCTACCGGGGCGAGATCCGCCATCGTGATCAGTGGTATCCGGGCGAGCACCCACCCGTCGTCGAGCGCAAACTGTGGGACGCCGTCCAGGCGATCCTCGCGCAGAACTCGCGGGTGCGAGGCAACAACACCCGCGCCCGGGTGCCGTTCCTGCTCAAGGGGATCGTCGTGGGGATCGATGGCCGGGCGCTCACGCCCTGGTCCACGCGCAAGAGGAACGGACGCATCTACCGCTACTACCTGCCGACGCGGGAGAACAAGGAGCACGCCGGTGCCTCCGGGCTGCCGCGCTTGCCGGCCGGCGAGCTGGAGGCCGCGGTGCTGGAGCAGATGCGCCGCGTGCTGCGCGCCCCGGACATGGTCGCCGGGGTGGCCGAGCGCGCCGCCCGGCTCGATCCCTCTTGGGACGAGGCCCAGGTCACGGTGGCCATGACCCGGCTGGATGCGATCTGGGATCAGCTCTTTCCGGCCGAGCAGCAGCGCATCGTGCGGCTCCTCATCGACAAGGTAATCGTCTCGCCGAACGACATCGAGGTGCGGTTCCGGCCCAACGGCATCGAGGTGCTCGCCCTGGAGCTGCGCCCCGAACCCGCCCCGGAAACCCTTGAGGAGGCCGTGGCATGACAAATTCGTCGGGAACGAATTTGGACAGCCGCAAGGCTGGTCCCGCAGGGACGGGCTCCAGGGATGGAGCCCGCAGCGAAATCTTGATCGACAAGACCGGTCAGGCCGAGGTGATCACCGCCAGCGACGGCAGCCTCACCGTCACCGTGCCAATCCGGATCAAGCGTCGCGGCAGCCGCAAGGCCGTGACCCTGCCGGACGGCGGCGCCGTGCAACCACGCCCGTGGGATGACACGCCGACGCCGATCCAGCTCGCGCTCGCCCGCGGCCACCGCTGGCTGGCGATGGTGGAGTCCGGCCAGGCACGCACGCTGACCGAGGTGGCCGAACGCGAGGGGATGGATCGGGCCTATGTGAGCCGGATGGTGAACCTCACCACCCTGGCACCCGATATCGTCGCCGCCATCCTCGACGAGACTTTGCCGCCAGAGGTGACGCTGTTCGATCTGGCGTCGGGAACGCCGTTGTTGTGGGACGAGCAGCGGGCCATCATCGATCGCTGATTACCGTCGCACGGGAATCCTTCGGGTTGGATTACTTGTCGAGAGACCAGCCTGACGCCTTGATCAGCTGCAGAACCCGTCCGACTTCCGATGATGCCGGAGTCGTGTCGATGGACGGGAAGAGTTCCTTCAGCATGTCGCCGAAGGTCAGTATCTCGATGGGGTTGCCGCCGAGATTCTCGCAGAACGTCGCGTTGTCCTGCCACGCCGCTCGGTTGCCGACGACTTTCGTGACGGCTGTGATGTAGGTGAACGAGGACGATCCCGTCAGTTCGGCGACCGTCGTCCTGAACGCTGCTGCCCACTTCTCCCTGGTCAGTTCGCGAAACCCGCGCCAGGCTTCACGCCCCGAGACCACCTTGTTCTTGGCGATGGCATCGATCCAGTATTCGGGACGAAAGCCACCCTGCCAGCTCTTGCAGCTCACCACTATTACCCGACGCGCACCGTCGAGTCGCGGATGGATGCCGATTACGTCGATGTCGCTATGCACGGCATCCTGGCGGGTGTCGTACTCCGCGTGATCGCCGGCGGGCCGGAACTTGATGTTGTGCCTGGTGAAGTACCCTTTGTGCTGCAGGTACTCGTCCACCATCTGTTCGAGGATGTCCTCTTTCATGCCTGTCCGCCCTCGCGATCGATCCGTTGGCTGGCAAATCCCTCGAACTCAGGCCGAAGGCGGCACTGCAGAAATGCCTCGAGGAGGTTGAGGACGTGGACACCGAGCGACGCATCGAGGATGAAGTTCACCCGATCGGTGTGCTCCCTGATCCAGCCGGCGACGTTCGTTTCGTTCAGGCCAGCGACGCCGATGCGCTCGCCGTGTTTGATCAAGGAGGCTGCCAGAGTGCTCTTCGCGCTGCCGGCGTTGTAGTGTTGAGCCGTGTAGCGAGCAGCGCTGTTGGGGCCGACCTTCCCGACCTTCAGCACATGAGGCCCAAACGAGAAGATGTACACCGCCATGGTGCCGGGCGGTAATCCCCTGGGAGGCACGTGCGGCGCAGGGCATCGCTCGATCGCGATGGCATTAAGCGCCAACGAGACGCCAGCCATGCTGGCGACACGGCGAAAATCCTCCAAGAGCAGATCGGGATTCCAGGTCATCGGCCCGATTCCTCGCTGCTCGACGTCCACCCGTTTCCGGCAAGCCATGTTTTCGGAAAAGCGGTAGCTTGCCGGAGTGCGTCCAGCGGGGGCGACAGGAATACACGCAGACCGGCAACGACCTCGGAAATCTGAAGCTCGTCCAAGGCATTCTTTCTCAGGAATGCTTGCCACTGGGTCTGCTTCTGCCGATCCTGCGCGAATTCGTCGCTCAAGCCGAAAGGGACACCGTCCGGCAGCGGTGTCCTGCGGCGCTCGAAGGTGGCGTGGATCGCCTTGCACAGGAGCGCGCCGTCGAAGTCGGTGTAGCGCGACAAGATCCAGAGATCGAAGTAATCCTTCATGCGGCTGTTGGCGATGCCGAGCGACACCAGTGCCTCCAGCTTTTCGGCGATGACCGTGTAGCGGGGGTAGGCACGCAACTTCGGGGCTGGCATCTCCGACAGCATCACCGGGTAGTCGACGGCCTCGGGGCCGGGCGTCACGGCGTCGCCGAAACCCACGTCGACCTGCACGTGGCATCGGGCACCGTCCAACAGGCCGATCAGCGTGACCCGGACACCGGAGTAGTTGGCTTCCTTGCGGATCTCCTCCGCGTGTACCGAGTCGGCTTGAAAGCGTATGCCGTCGTCCAGTTCCACCGCACAGATATCCCGGAACGCCGCCTCGACATGCGGGATCTCGGCCGAGCCGAAGCCCAGCAGATCGGCGTCGCGTGTCGGACGATGCGGGATGTCGAACCACAGATCGAACAGCAAGGCGCCCTTGAGCAGGAAGTGATCCGCATGAGCGGAAACACTCAGGCGATACAGGAGCCGCTCCAGGGCGTAGCGGGTGAGGACGAGGTTGAAGTCCTGCTTGTCGGTGCGGGCCTTGGCGAGCAGTCGTGCACGGACCGAGGCGGCGGTGTTCCGGCTGCTCACGTCAGGCTCTCCAGGTAGGGGCGCATGACGTTGGCCACCCGGCACAGCTTGGCAAACTGCCACAGTTCGTCCATGCCGACGCGCTTTCCTTTCCAGGCCTCACGCAGCGCCTCCAGCGCGACATCCAGGCCGATCTTGTTGCGGTACTTGAAGCAGTCGGCCACCGTCCGGGCGACGTTGGTCACGCGCACAGGCACACCATCGATGAGGTGCTCCTCGACCCCCTCCGTCAGCGCGGCGCCGGAGAAGCGCACGATGCGCAGCGGGGGATAGTCCATCTTTGGCGCGCGTGCCTTGTTGGGGATTGCCAGCCAGACCTCGAACGGCGACTGTGTGGTGAGTTCATGTAGGCGAAGTGCCGACAGCAGGCAGATGATGGCTTGCGGGTGCTTGCGTGCCACCTCGGCAAGTGCACCGTGTTCCGAGACGGGCCGGTCCGGAATCGCGTACAGGCCCCGTCCCACGCGCTGGAGCAGCCCTTGCCGCACCAGCCGCGTGAGGGCGACCGTGGGCAGCCCACGCTCATTGAGATCGCGTGGGCGAATAAGGCCGCGCTGGGCGGCAAGATCCAGAATGCTCTGGTGCGAACTGTCCATGTCGTCATAATGTTGCGAAACGTCGGTAGCTGTCAAGAACTACCGACAAAACACAACTGACATGGTTTCCTTTGCCTGCCGATGCCGCAATCCAACCGTTTGATTCGTCAGCGCGTAACCCATTGATCTGTATGGGTCCGCGTTGCGGCCTCTGCGGACTTCGGCCCTTAGTCGGGGAGCGAGGCTGGAGAGAATAACGGCGCGGAGAGAGCGAAATGGGTCCGAGATGGGCGAGACGACCGGAGGAAGGAAGTCCGCAGGAATCCGCAGGAGTCCCCGCGAACACGCGGGAGCGCGCAAGAAAAAAGGCCAACCGAGAACGGTTGACCTTTATATATTGGTGG